>NZ_KV831697.1:28926-56767 GCF_001837185.1 Neisseria sp. HMSC064D07
ACCGGGGTTCGATTCCCCGTGGGCGTGCCAGTTTCCAAAAAAACGCAATCTATTTCAGATTGCGTTTTTTTATTGCATTTACTGTTTGTGTTCTAAGGCCGTCTGAAACGCTTAGCAACTCAAGAGACAGAAGTGTGTAAAATCAATTGCCCAGACTTTTTGTCGTCTATATGCGCTTTTCAATCTTATTTTACCCTTGTCAAAACCAGATTTATTGACAATAGTATTCATCTTAAAAATTCCCAAACCTGAATTTACATGATTTCATATTTATAATTTCTTGATTTTATAAAATAAAAATATTTATTTGAACTTTTCCTAAAAAATGCCGTCTGAGATAAAGACAAGACGGAATATCTCTGTTAATGTGTAAATGTCAGCCGGCGTTTGCCGGTTTTTTATTGAAACCATTTGGGAGTCAATTATGAATATGAATGTTAAATTAATCGTTCCTGCCGTTTTGGCGGCTGTTGCTCTGACTGCATGCAGCAGCGGTTCTAAAGCCAAACCTGAAGCCAAAGCTGCGCCTACTGCGCAACAACAAACTCAAGCTCAGGCTCAACAAGCTCAAGCTCCAGTGCCTAATACTTTGAAAGTAGACTCTATCGACGGTACTAAAGAAGTTCACTACAAATGCGGTAAAGACGGCAAAGAGCCTCTGAGCGTAATGTACGGTTTCAAAGGCAACGAAGTTGTTGCTGCACAAGTAAAATACAAAGGCCAATTAACTGAAAACCTGTTCCGTATCACGGACAGCAGCAAAGATGTAAACGCATTCTGGGGCGGCAATGTTGCTTGGGTTGCTGAAGCAGCTACTGCAGCCAACGTAGACAAAGTTGACGGCAACATGCTGACTATCCGCGGTACTACCGAAGTAAACGGCAAACAAGAAGTGGTTGATCAAATCGTTACCCGCTTCTGCGCATTGGACAAAGGCGCGAAAGCTGCCGCTAAACCAGCCGCTAAAAAAGTGAAAAAATAATCTTTTATCGACAGCTTTAAACGCTGGGTAAAATAAAACAGGCCGTCTGAAAAGTTTTCAGACGGCCTGTTTTTTTGAGCGGTTTAACCCAAGAACCAGAATTTCAGTGCCCACAATACGGCGACAATCCATACCATAGGCGGTACGTCTTGGGTGCGGTTGCACAAGAGTTTGATGAGTGCGTAGCTGATAAAGCCAAACGCAATACCGTCGGCAATCGAGTAGGTAAACGGCATGAAGACGATGGTCAGGAATGCCGGTGCGGCTTCGGTCATGTCGTCCCAATCGATTTCGCGCGCGCTGCGCAACATTTGCGCGCCAACATAGAGCAGGGCGGGTGCGGTAGCGAATGCAGGAATGCTTTGAACCAGCGGGGAGAAAATCAGACAGGCAAGCATCAGTACGCCGACGGTAACGGCAGTCAGGCCGGTACGGCCGCCGGCAGAAACGCCTGCCGCGCTTTCAACGTAAGGGGTGGTAGAAGAAGTACCCAAGGCGGCGCCTGCAACGATGGCGGTAGAGTCGGCAAGCAGGGCGCGTTTCAAACGCGGCAGTTTGCCGTCTTGCAACAGGCCTGCGCGGTGGGAAACGCCGACCAATGTGCCGGTAGAGTCAAACAGGTCAACCAGGAAGAATACAAAAATCACGCTGACCATGCTGACGGTGAATAAGCCTTTGAAGTCCATCTGCATGAATGTTGGTGCAATGCTCGGAACTTCGCCGACCACGCCTTTGAACTCGCTCAAGCCCAAGATGGTGGAGACGGCGGTCAGCGTTAGAATGGTAATGATGATAGAGCCTTTAACGCGGAAGTGGCCAAGTGCAACCACCATGACAAAGCCTGCCATCGCCAGCAGGGCGGTGGGCTGGTGGATGTCGCCCAAGCCGACCAATGTGGCAGGATTAGCCACAATCACGCCTGCGCCTTTGAGTGCAATCAATGCCAAGAAGAGGCCGATACCTGCGGCAATCGACATTTTCAAGCCCATAGGCAGGGCGTTGACCAGCATTTCGCGTACTTTAAAGAAGCTGAACAGGATGAAAATAATGCCTGAAATGAAAACGGCACCCAAAGCCACACGCCAGTCCACGCCCATGCCTTTGACGACGGCAAAGGTAAAGTAGGCGTTCAAACCCATGCCCGGAGCGAGGGCAATCGGGTAGTTGCCGACAAAGCCCATCACGAAACAGCCGATGGCGGAGGCGATACAGGTGGCCACAAATACTGCGCCCATATCCATGCCGGTTTCGCCCAAAATCAGGGGATTGACGATGATGATGTAGCACATGGCGAGGAAGGTTGTCACACCGGCCATAATTTCCGTGCGGACGTTGGTCTGATTGGCGTTGAGGTTGAATAATCTTTCCAAAACGCTTTGATTTGAAGAACTCATTTCGAGATATTCCTTTGGGGAAAGCCGTTTAAGGACGGTATCAGCGGGTTTAACTGCCGGAAGCTCGGATTTGCTCCTTAACTTCTCAACAGATAAGGGAATTTTCGGGCGGTATTATACTGAAAAGCCTTTTGTTCGGGTAATAAAAATACATGAATCAGATAATGCCGGGCCAAGCCAAGATAAAGGCCGTCTGAACAGTTTCAGACGGCCTTTGTTTGTGTGTGCTTATACCGGTTTGCCTTTCAGGGAGAAGGTGTAGGCTTCGGTGATTTCCAAATCGATCATTTGGTTGATCATGTCGGGTGTGCCGGTAAAGTTGACCACGCGGTTGTTGGCGGTACGGGCTTGCAGTTGGTCAGGGTCTTTTTTGGAGATACCTTCAACCAAGCAGCGTTGAACCGTGCCGATCATGGTTTGATTGATGCGCGCGGTTTCGGCTTCGATGACTTCGTTCAAAGCTTCGAGGCGGCGCACTTTTTCTTCGTGCGGCGTGTCGTCGTGCAGGTTGGCGGCAGGCGTACCTGGGCGCGGACTGTAAATAAAGACGAAGCTCAAGTCGAAGGCAATGTCTTTCACCAGTTTCAAGGTTTGCTCGAACTCGCGCTCGGTCTCGCCCGGGAAGCCGACGATAAAGTCGGAGCTGAGGCACAAATCAGGACGGATGGCGCGCAGTTTGCGGATGATGGATTTGTATTCCAAGGCGGTGTAGCCGCGTTTCATTGCGCTCAATACGCGGTCGGAACCGCTTTGAATCGGCAGGTGCAGGTGGGAAACCAGCTTCGGCAGGTCGCGGTAGCACTCGATAATCGCGTCGGTAAATTCGCGCGGATGGCTGGTGGTAAAGCGCAGGCGTTCGATGCCGGGGATTTCGTGGACGATGCGCAACAAAGTGGCAAAGTCGCAGATTTCGCCGTTTTCCATTTCGCCGCGATAGGCATTGACGTTTTGGCCTAAGAGGTTGATTTCTTTAACGCCTTGTTGCGCCAAACCGGCAATTTCGGTCAATACGTCGTTGAGCGGGCGGGAGAATTCTTCGCCGCGGGTATAAGGGACGACGCAGTAAGAGCAGTATTTGGAACAGCCTTCCATAATGGAAATGAATGCCGAACCGCCTTCTACGCGCGCAGGCGGCAGGTGGTCGAATTTCTCGATTTCGGGGAAGGAAATGTCGATTTGAGACAGACCGGTGGTTTCTTTATCGACGATGAGTTTGGGCAGGCGGTGCAGCGTTTGCGGGCCGAAAACCACGTCCACATACGGAGCGCGTTTGACGATGTTCTCACCTTCTTGAGAGGCAACGCAGCCGGCAACGCCGATGATGAGGTCGGGATTTTTTTCTTTGAGCGGACGTACGCGGCCTAAGTCGGAGAAGACTTTCTCTTGCGCTTTTTCACGCACGGAGCAGGTGTTGAACAAGATGATGTCGGCGTCGTCAGGTTGGGTAACCTGCTCGATGCCGCCGTGTTCTTCGGCGAGGACGGACAGCATTTTTTCGCTGTCGTACTCGTTCATTTGGCACCCGAAGGTGCGGATAAATACTTTTTTCATGGTTTGTTTTGATTGACTTGCTTGTTGTAAAAGGGTTCAGACGGCCTGTGCAATACTCTGGTCGTCTGAAAAATTATTCTTCCGCCTTTTTCTGCTTTTTGGCGTGTTCGATGAATCTGTCAGCTTCGGCGTCGGTCAAAATCCAGATTTCGCGGACGAGGCGGCTTTCTTCGTTGTATTTGAACGCAACGGCTTTGCCGGTTTGATTCAGCAGGCGGCCCATCGGAATGAAACGGTCGTTTTCATCGTGGATTTTGGTGAAGCGGGTGATTTGCAGTTTGGCCGCGTTGCCGTCCACAATGCCCAAGGTCAGCAGGCGCGTCCAAGAAAAACCGCCTTTGCTGACTTTCAGATAAGGCAAATCGACAGTCTTTAAAACGGCCACATCCATATCGTCAGGCAGGCTGCGTTGTGCATGGACGAGGGAGGACGCCAAAAGGGCGAGGCTGAGTATGAATCCGCGTAACATGATGCTTTTCTTTTATTGTTTCAATAGGTCGCGGATTATAGCACAAGCAGGAAAAATGTGGATAGAGTGTTTGTTTTTAAAGAATAATTTTGATTTTGCGCCCGATTCTTATTTTGAAGCTTGGGCCGTCTGAAAAGGATTTGGTGTTAAAATGGCTCCGATTTGATTTTCAGACGACCTCTTACGAAAGAATTGACTATGAACCGTAATGAAAGCTTGTTCAACCGCGCCAAAGCCATTATTCCCGGCGGCGTGAACTCTCCTGTGCGCGCATTCGGCAGCGTCGGCGGCGTACCGCGCTTTATCAAAAAGGCAGAAGGCGCATATGTTTGGGACGAAAACGGCACGCGTTATACCGACTATGTCGGCTCTTGGGGCCCTGCGATTGTCGGCCATGCCCATCCTGAAGTCATTGAGGCCGTACGCGAAGCAGCATTGGGCGGTTTGTCGTTTGGTGCGCCGACTGAAGGCGAAATTGTCATTGCCGAAGAAATCGCTAAAATCATGCCGTCCGTCGAGCAGCTGCGCCTTGTCAGCTCCGGTACGGAAGCAACGATGACCGCTATCCGTTTGGCACGCGGTTTTACCGGCCGCGACAAAATCATCAAGTTTGAAGGCTGCTACCACGGCCATTCCGACAGCCTGTTGGTGAAAGCAGGCAGTGGCCTGTTGACGTTTGGCAATCCTTCTTCCGCCGGCGTGCCTGCCGACTTTACCAAACACACTTTGGTACTTGAATACAACAATATCGCCCAACTGGAAGAAGCCTTTGCGCAAAGCGGCAATGACATTGCCTGTGTGATTTTGGAGCCTTTTGTCGGCAATATGAATCTGGTTAGGCCGTCTGAAGCCTTTGTCAAAGCCTTGCGCGAATTGACTGAAAAACACGGTGCTGTGTTGATTTACGATGAAGTGATGACCGGCTTCCGCGTGGCGCTGGGCGGCGCGCAATCTTTGCACGGCATCAAACCTGATTTGACCACCATGGGTAAGGTGATCGGCGGCGGTATGCCTTTGGCGGCGTTCGGCGGCCGTAAAGACATTATGGAATGTATTTCCCCGTTGGGCGGCGTGTATCAGGCAGGTACATTGTCCGGCAATCCGATTGCGGTTGCAGCCGGTTTGAAAACGCTGGAAATCATTCAGCGCGAAGGCTTCTATGAAAACCTGACTGCCTTAACCCAACGCCTTGCCAACGGTATTGCCGATGCGGCTAAAGCACATGGCGTTGAATTTACGGCGGACAGCGTGGGTGGTATGTTTGGTTTGTATTTTGCCAGCCATACGCCGCAAAACTATGCTGACATGGCGCGTTCCAATATCGACGGTTTCAAACATTTCTTCCACGGTATGCTCGACCGCAATGTCGCATTCGGCCCGTCAGCTTACGAAGCCGGTTTTGTTTCCGCCGCGCATACGCCTGAGCTGATTGACGAAACCATTGCTGTGGCACACGAAGTGTTCAAAGAAATGGCAAAATAAAAGCTGAAGCTGTCATGTGAAAAAAGGCCGTCTGAAAAATATTCAGACGGCCTTTCGCTATTTTAAATCAATGCTTGATTATGCTTCTTCGGCTTTACTGCGGATAATCAGCAGAGGCAGGTGGCTTTGACGCATTACGGTTTCGGCGAAGCTGCCCATCAGCAGGTGCATCAGGCCCGTGCGGCCGTGTGTGCCGAGTACCAACAGGTCTGCGCCGTTGTTGTCGGCGTAGTCAACCAAGTCTTGCGCCATTTCGCGCGCGCCTTTGTTGGCGACCAACAGGTGTTTCACGATGTTTTCAACGCCGCTTTCACGCGCTGTTTTTTCTGCGAAATCCAAAACTTCGTTACCTTGGGCAACGGCGGCGGCTTCGTAGCTTTCGTGTTGCAGGAATTCAGGAGCCAAAGCCATGTATTCGGCAGGGTTGGCAACGTGAACCAAAGTCAGTTGGGCTTTGTTGAGGCTTGCCAGTTCGGCGGCATGTTTCAATGCATTGAGGGAAGTCTCGCTACCGTCAACGGCTACAACCAGATGTTTGTACATATTTATTCTCCTTTTGCGCCGAGTAGCGGCACTTTCGTTTAATATGAAATCAGAACTTGTCTGAATGTGAAACGATTATAAACTCTTTCGGGCGGGTACAACAGCCCATCTGCTTTCAAGTATAATGTCAGTCCGATTCGCCTGTGGCGTTTTTCATTAATTTATTGATATATCACAAGGTTACTTATGCAGGAAGCCGCTTTTCTTTCTTCGCGCCGCTTTGGTGGCATTGCCAGACTTTACGGAGACGAAGCACTGGCGCGCTTTTCGCGTGCGCATGTGTGCGTGGTCGGCGTCGGCGGCGTCGGCTCGTGGGCGGTGGAGGCTTTGGCGAGGAGCGGTATCGGTCGTTTAACGCTGATTGATTTGGACAACGTTGCTGAGTCCAATGTCAACCGCCAGTTGCACGCTTTGACCGATGATTTCGGTAAGGCAAAAGTTACCGCTCTGCACGAACGCATTGCCCAAATCAATCCGCAATGCGAAGTGACGGAAATCGAAGATTTTGTGACCGAAGACAATCTGGACGAACTTTTCAGACGGCCTTTTGACTTTGTCATCGACGCCATCGACCAAATCCGTGTCAAAGCGGCGATGGCGGCGTATTTCGTGCAACATAAACAACCGTTTATTATCAGCGGCGGCGCGGGCGGACAGAAAAATCCGGCTTTAATCCAAACCACCGATTTGAGCCGCGTTACCCACGATCCGCTGCTTTCCAATTTGCGCTATACCTTGCGCAAACGCTACGGCTTCAGCCGCGATACCAAAGAAAAAATGCGTGTGCCTTGCGTTTATTCAACCGAGAATATTACGCCGCCGCAATCCGGCGAAGCGTGTTCGACCGATGCCGCGCCGCAAGGTTTGTCCTGCGCGGGCTATGGGGCGAGTATGCTGGTAACGGCTTCGTTTGGATTGTATTGTGCGCAGGCAGCAGTGGAGCATATCGCGGGGCGGAAGTGAGATGAATCGATTTTTTAAAGCCTACTTTATCAGTAGCCTGATTTATGCGGTTGTCTTCGGTTTGTTGATGTACGGTGTCGGTTTGTTGCTTACAGGATTCGAATGTTTTGATATTGACGCTGAAAATGAACAGCGTCTACAGTATTGTTCACGAGCTCATGAAATGTCGGCTTTTGAGAAAACGTCTTTGAAGTTTTTCTTCTTTCCGTTTTTATCTGTAATGTCATTGTCCCTACTCAATGCCGGCATTATGAAGTGGACCAAACGCTGTACAACTTTGACGACTCTTGCCTTGCCTATCATCGAATGGTGGATTGTTTGGTTTGTTTTATTACTGTGGGAGTGGAGTAGTCTGGATAGTAGTTGGACGGCAATAACGGGAGTTATTTTTTTTGGATTGCCTGTTTATGGCATGGCAGCAGTTCAAGCCCTGAATGTGTTGGACTCTTCTGCAAATGCCAATCAGAAAATTTGATGTGGGTTTAAGCCTTTTGAAATTTATTTTTTCAGACGACCTTTTTGCTTATGAACCGATTTTTTAAAGCCTACTTTATCGCCAGTCTGATTTATGCGGTATGGTTCGGCGTGTTGATGTATGCCGTCGATCCGATGTTTCTCGATGTGATGGAATGCAATACGCTGCCGGGCGATTATTTGTGTGTGCAAAGCGGTTATGACCGCCCATTCACCACTTTTCTTTATCCGTTTCTGTCCGTCGTGATATTCAGCCTTTTACACGCCGGGATCATGAAATGGCGCAAACGCCGTTCGGTTAAAATGATTTGGTTTTTGGTCGGCTGCGAAAGTTTGCTGCTGTTGGCTTTGATAGTGGCGATGCTTGCGAGGGATGGTTTTGTATTGTCCCGCGATATCGGCTCAGTACTGACGGGTACGGTTTTCGCCAGTCTGCCGCTGTTGGGTATGGCCTTGGCCCAGACCTTTGCCGTCGCCATTGTTTCTTTGCAAATCAATCGTAAAAAACGCTGATTTTTATATTAAAAACGGCTTGTCCTCGTTTCAGACGGCCTTTTATTGATGAAACTTCTTACTAAACTTAAAAAGAAAAAGACCCTTTAACCATGCCTTCAGAACACCTTATTTCTTCCACTGCCGCAACGCCGTCTGAACATACCGTTGCGTGGGTGTTCGGTCAGCCTGTTACTGATGTGCCGCAGGATTTGTTTATTCCGCCTGATGCGTTGAAGGTGGTATTGAGCAGCTTCCAAGGGCCGTTGGATTTGTTGCTGTACCTTATCCGCAAGCAAAATATCGATGTTCTCGATATTCCGATGGTGAAGATTACCGAGCAGTATCTGCACTATATTGCCCAAATGGAAGCGTATCAGTTTGATTTGGCGGCGGAATACCTGCTGATGGCGGCGATGTTGATTGAAATTAAATCGCGCCTGCTGTTGCCGCGTCCTGAAGAAGTTGAGGATGAAGAGGCGGATCCGCGTGCCGAGTTGGTGCGCCGTCTGTTGGCTTACGAACAGATGAAGCTGGCGGCTCAGGGTTTGGACGCGTTGCCGCGTGCCGGACGTGATTTTGCTTGGGCGTATTTGCCGTTGGAAATTGCGGTCGAAGCGAAGTTGCCGGAAGTGTACATTGCCGATTTGACGCAGGCTTGGTTGGGTATTTTGTCGCGTGCCAAGCATACGCGCAGTCATGAAGTGGTGCGGGAAACCATTTCCGTGCGCGCTCAAATGACGGCGATTTTGCGTCGCTTGAACGAAAGCGGCATCAGCAAGTTTAGCGATTTGTTTAAGCTGGAGCAGGGTGCGACGTATGTGGTGGTCAATTTTATTGCATTGCTGGAATTGGCTAAAGAAGGCTTGGTGCGTATCGTACAGCCTGAAAATTATGGTGAAATCGAAATCAGCCTGAAAGACGGTTTGGAAACAAATGAAGCCGAAATGTTTTCAGACGGCCTTGAAATCGATGAAACCGATAACGGGTATTTGGAAAAAGAGAATTTAAGATGAATTCGACGACAAGTCGCAGTAAGGCCTCTTTATGGGCGGTGGGCTTGATGCTGTTTGCGCTGTTTTTTGGCGCGGGTAACTTAATTTACCCTGCTTATTTGGGGCAGCAGGCCAGCGAAAACTGGCTTTCGGCAATGTTCGGCTTTTTGTTGACCGGGGCGGGGTTGCCATTGCTGGGCGTGATTGCCGTCGGCTATTCCGGCTCGCGCGATGTGGAAGCGCTGGCTTCCCGTGTTGCGCCTTGGTACGGCGTGACTTTTGCCGCTGCGCTTTACCTAGCAATCGGCCCCTTGTTTGCCATGCCGCGTACGGCGACAGTATCTTTTGAAACCGCGATTTCGCCTTTCATTGATGAATCTTGGAAAAACATCGCATTGGCCATATTCAGCCTGGTGTTTTTCGGTATTACTTATTGGTTGTCGATTTCCCCGGGTAAGCTGGTTGACCGCATTGGTAAAGTCCTCACGCCCGTTTTGTTGCTGGCAATTGCAATATTGGTCGGCTATGCCGCTATTAACCCGATGGGCGTGCCGCAGGCGGCGCAAGGCGATTTTGTCACTCATCCGTTGGTTAAAGGCATTTTGGAAGGCTACGGCACCATGGACGCGCTGGCTTCGCTGGTGTTTGCCATTATCGTCATCGATGCCGTTCGTGCCATGGGCGTGGACAACCGCGCGGACTTGCTGAAGACAACGACGATTTCCGGTGTGTTGGCGGCTTCTTGTTTGGCAGTGGTTTACCTGTTTATCGGCTATATGGGCGCGACAGGTGTGGCCGGTATCGGCTTGCAGGAAAACGGCGCGTCGGTTTTGTCTAAAACCGCACAGCACTATTTCGGTACGGCCGGTATTGTGTTGCTTGGTGTCATGGTGCTGCTTGCCTGTCTGAGTACGGCGGTTGGCTTGATTACTTCATGCGCCGAATATTTCAACCGTCTTTGCCCGGGTATTTCTTATAAAATTTTTGTGATACTGAATACAGTGGTGTCTATCCTGTTGGCCAACAAAGGCCTGTCAGCGATTTTGCAGTTTTCCATCCCTATGTTGATGCTGTTGTATCCGCTGACCATTGTCATCATTCTGCTGGCTTTGACAGATAAACTGTTTGGCGGCGGCCGTATTGTCTATTTCTGTACCATGATGGCGGCCCTTATGGTCGGTTTACTCGATGCCTATAAGGCCGCGTTTGGATTTGATGCCGAAACCGCGGCTGCCATCGAGCGCGCATTGCCGTTTTACAATATCGGTTTAGGGTGGGTTGTTCCCTCTTTAGCCTGCTTTATACTCGGCTGCATTTTGAATGCGGCGTTGAAGAAAAAAGCATGACGATAAACAGGCCGTCTGAAATGTTCAGACGGCCTGTTTATTTCGCCGACCACGCAAACGACAGATGATTTTTTTAAAGAAATCCGTTATAATTGAAAAGTTAAGGCTTTGCGGAATACCGTTTCGCAGATGCAACATATTGAGAAGATTTATTTCCACAAATCCCGTTTTTTCAGCAAACGACTTGAACTGAAGGCGGATTTCGTGGTATAAATCGCGTTTTACTATTTTAGAAGTTTGGAGACTAACCATGGCACGAGTTTGCAAAGTGACCGGTAAGCGCCCGATGTCTGGCAATAACGTATCACACGCCAACAACAAAACCAAACGTCGTTTTTTGCCTAACTTGCAATCACGTCGTTTCTGGGTAGAAAGTGAAAACCGCTGGGTTCGCCTGCGCGTTTCTAACGCTGCATTGCGCACCATCGATAAAGTAGGCATTGATGTCGTATTGGCTGATTTGCGTGCTCGCGGCGAAGCTTAATTTAAACACCATTAATTAAGGATTACTGCAATGCGCGATAAAATCAAACTGGAGTCCAGTGCTGGTACTGGTCACTTCTACACAACTACTAAAAACAAACGTACTATGCCTGGCAAACTGGAAATCAAAAAATTTGACCCAGTAGCCCGTAAACACGTTATTTACAAAGAAACTAAATTGAAATAATCCGGTTTCTTCCAAGAAAAAGCTCCTGTTTTGCAGGAGCTTTTCTTTTTGTTTTCTGATTGTTTTTTTGGGGGCTTGTTTTAAATGTGTATGCAAGATATTTTTGGATTGCTTTGGAAGGGGCAAAATAAAAGAGCGTGTATCTATTTGGGTCACGCTCTTTTATTTTTCAGACGGCCTGATGGGGGATAAGCGGTCTTAAATTACCAATAAACATTCAACAACGACTTAATGATCGACTTTGATGCCTTGATTGTCGGAATGTTGTTTTTTATCCAGCTCTTTTTGCAAGGTATCGCATGGCGTGTCGCAATCGCACATTTTCTTCATGCCGAGAGAGGAAATGCCGCCGCAGCTGCCTTTGATGGTGCGTTTGGAGAAGATATAGCCGACTGCCATGCCGAGGATGACAAGGATAAAGATACTGAAAGTAAGGAGGAGGGTTTTCATGTGTGTATTCCTGAGGGTTAGTTTAATAATTTCTTGAATGCGCTGGACATTTTAGTATGGTAGCCGCCTTGCGGAGTTCGGATGATAAGGAAAACGGCGAGATTTTCTTGCTCGGCAAGTTTAAGCGCTTCGGTTTCTCCGAGGACGAATAAGCCGGTTGAAAGGCCGTCTGCAAGTGTGGCATTTTCAGCTACTACGCTGATGGAAGCAAGGTTGTGGCTGATGGGTTGTTTGGTTTTAGGGTTGATGATATGGGAAAGGCGGCGGCCTGACTTATCGACATGGAAAATGCGGTAGTCGCCGGACGTAGCCAGTGATTTATTGTCCAATGGAATGGTGATTTGGGTGGCACCGCCTTGAACGATATTGGGCTGTTCGATGCCGATACGCCAAGGATTGCCTTGCGCATTGTGGCCTTTGCCATGCAACTCGCCTCCGATTTCTACCAAATAATTGCCGATATTGAGTTTTTCAAGTTCGGCGGCGGTTTTATCCACGCCAAAACCTTTGGCGATGGAGGATAGGTCTAAATAGACTTCGGGATGGGTTTTGGCGAGTGTAGGCTGCTGACCATCTTGGGAAAGTTTGAGTTTGTCCGTACCGACCATTTCTGAAGCATGTTGGATTTCTTGTGCAGTCGGTTCGTGCGTGATTTCTTTTTGCGGGCCGAATCCCCAAAGGTTGACCAAAGGGCCGACGGTTACGTCTAGTGCGCCGTGCGTCAGTTTGTTTAAACGCAAGGCTTCGCCGGTTACATAGGCAAAGTCTTGGGAAATAGGCATGGCCTGATTGACGGTGCGCAGCTGGTTGAATTGGCTGATTTCGGAATCGGTCTGGTAGGTAGACATTTGCCGATTGACTTCTTTAAGCGCATCATCAATGCGTTTTTGTATTTCGGCAGGGGAGGGGAGTTTGTCTTGGTCGTCTGAAAGATATTTGACGGTATAGGTTGTGCCCATGGTCTCGCCTTGCAGGGTAATGGTTTGTTGTTTTTCAGGTTGGCAGGCAGAGAGTGTGAGTGCGGAAACGATGGCAACGGTGCAACCGATTATCGGACGGTAAAACGAATTGGAAAGAAACGGCATAGGGGATTTGCGGATTATTTTTTGAAGCCTTTATTGTATCGTAAAAGAAAGGTTCAGGCCGTCTGAAAGTATGGTTTTCAGACGGCCTGGCAATAAAAAAGGAAGAAACCGAAGTTTCTTCCTTTTTTGTTTGTTAGCCGCCGAAATCGTCCAAGAGGATGTTTTCGTCTTCCACGCCCAAATCTTTGAGCATTTTGATCACAGACTGGTTCATGATCGGAGGGCCGCACATGTAGAATTCGCAGTCTTCCGGTGCTTCATGGTTTTTCAGGTGGTTTTCGTAAACCACGTTGTGAATGAAGCCTGTGTAGCCGTCCCAGTTGTCTTCAGGCAATGGGTCGGACAGGGCAACATGCCATGTGAAGTTCGGGAATTCTGCTGCGAGTTGGTCGAAGTCTTCGACATAGAACATCTCGCGTTTAGAACGTGCACCATACCAGAAGGTAATCTTACGTTTGGAGTTCAAACGTTTCAGCTGGTCGAAAATGTGGGAACGCATCGGAGCCATACCCGCACCACCGCCGATAAATACCATTTCGGCATCGGTATCTTTAGCAAAGAATTCGCCGAACGGGCCGGAGATGGTTACTTTGTCGCCGGGTTTGAGCGACCAGATGTAAGAAGACATTTGTCCCGGAGGCGCATCAGGTACGCGAGGAGGAGGCGTAGCGATACGAACGTTCAGCATAATGATGCCTTTTTCTTCAGGGTATGAAGCCATAGAGTAGGCACGCAAAATCGGCTCGTCCACTTTGGAAACGTATTGCCACAGATTGTATTTGTCCCAGTCTTCGTGGTATTCCTTAGGAATGTCGAAGTCTTTGTAGGCAACAGTGTGAGGAGGGGCTTCAATTTGAATGTAGCCGCCGGCGCGGAAAGGAACTTCTTCGCCTTCAGGAATGGCAAGCTTGAGTTCTTTAATGAACGTTGCTTTGTTGTCATTGGAGATGACAGTACATTCCCATTTTTTCACACCGAACACTTCTTCGGGTACCTCGATGTCCATGTCGGTTTTGACGTTAACTTGGCAGGACAGACGGCAGCCTTCGCGCGCTTCGCGTTTGCTGATGTGGGACAACTCGGTTGGCAGAATGTCGCCGCCGCCGCTTTTCACGACAACGCGGCACTGACCGCATGAGCCACCGCCACCGCAGGCGGAAGGAACGAAGATGCCTTGGCTGGCAAGCGCACCCAGCAGTTTGCCGCCGGCAGGCATCGTCAGCTCTTTTTCGTTATTGACTTTGATGGTGATGTCGCCTTCGCTCACCAACTTGGATTTGGCAAACAGAATCATCAGTGCCAAAACCAAGACGATGACGGTAAACATCACGATACCTAAAATAATCTCCATGCCGATTCCTTTCTTATAACTGGATGCCGGAGAACGACATAAACGCCATTGCCATCAGGCCAGCGGCGATAAAGGTAATGCCCAAGCCTTTGAGGCCTTTAGGGACGTCCGAATATTTCATTTTTTCGGTAATGCCCGCCAAAGCGACAATAGCCAAAAGCCAGCCCAAACCTGCGCCGAAACCGTATACAACGGACTCGCCGAAGTTGTATTCGCGTTGCGCCATAAACGATACGGCACCAAAAATCGCGCAGTTTACGGTAATAAGGGGCAGGTAGATACCCAATGCGTTGTAAAGGGCAGGGACGAATTTGTCCAAGAACATTTCCAAAATCTGCACCAAAGCGGCAATCACGCCGATGAAGGTGATGAATTTCAGGAAGGTCAGGTCCACGCCTTCAACCAACGCGCCGTCTTTCAACAGCGAGTAAACCAGTTGGTTGGCTGGGACGGACAGGCCGAGTACGAAAGTTACAGCAACGCCCAAACCGAATGCAGTGGATACTTTTTTAGATACCGCCAAAAATGTACACATCCCCAAGAAGAAGGACAGTGCCATGTTTTCCAGAAAGACGGATTTTACAAAGAGGCTTAAGTAATGTTCCATGTGTTATTTCTCCGCCTGTTCAGGTTTCCAAGTGCGCAGACCCCATACCAAGAAACCGATGATGAAGAACGCGCTGGGAGCGAGCAGGAACAAGCCGTTGGTTTGATACCAGCCGCCATCTTGTACGGTTTGGAAAATGGTGTAGCCAAAGAGCTTGCCAGAGCCGATCAGTTCGCGGATGGTTGCGATGATGATCAACATCATGCCGTAACCTGCGCCGTTGCCGATACCGTCAACCAAGCTCTCCAAAGGAGGCTCTTTCATGGCGAATGCTTCGGCACGGCCCATCACGATACAGTTGGTAATAATCAGGCCGACGAATACGGATAGCTGTTTGGACAGCTCATAAGCAAAGGCTTGGAGCAGTTGGTCAACCAGTGTTACCAAGGAAGCAACAATCGCCATTTGCACAATAATACGGATGCTGTTGGGGATGTAGTTGCGTACCAATGAGATGAAAAAGCTGGAAAAACCGGTTACCAAACTCACGGAAATACCCATCACGATGGCCGTCTGAAGCTTGGTGGTAACCGCCAAAGCCGAACAAATACCCAAAACCTGCAAGGCAATCGGGTTGTTGTCGATAAAGGGTGAAAACATCAAATATTTCAAGCGTTTCATGTCAGCCATTATTGTGCTCCTGCTGATTTTAATTTGTTCAGGTAGGGGATATAGCCGTTTTCGCCGAACCAGTAGGCGAACGAACCTTGCACGCCTTTAGATGTCAGCGATGCGCCGGAGAGGGCATCTACGCCGTGTTCTTTGTCCGAACTTGCGCCTTTGCCAACATGCAGGGCGAGTTTGCCTTGTTCGTCAAACAGTTTTTTGCCGACGAATTTTTGTTGCCACAACGGATTGCCGATTTCGCCGCCCAAGCCCGGGGTTTCGCCTTGGTCGTAATAGGTGATGCCGTTGATGGTGTTGCCGTCGGGTTGGATGGCGACAAAGCCGTACATAACAGACCACAAACCGTTACCGTGCATAGGCAGGATGATTTGGCTGACTTTGCCGTCATCGCCTTTTACCAGATAAACCTCAGTGTATTTGGCACGGCTTTTGATGCCTGCCAAATCGTCTTCGGGTTTGATTTGGATGCTTTGGGCAGGGTCTTTGCCGGCAACGCGTGCGCTGAAGTCTTTAGGCGCATCGGCGACATATTCGCCGGTTGCCAAGTCCACGACACGTTGCTCGATACGCTCGGCAAAGGTTTTGCTGATGTCGGTGTTTTTATCCATCAAACCGGCTACGCTCAAGATATAGCCTTGTTTGTCTTGGAGTTTTTGTTTCTCTTGGATGGGTTTCAAGCCAACGACCGCACCAGCAACGATGATGGAACAAATCAGGCTGACAACCAATACCACAATCAGCGTGCCGCTGAAGCTGTCTTTATCGAATTTCTTAGCCATTGCTGCGCGCCTTTCTGCGTTTGATGTTCGCTTGTGCGACGAAATAGTCGAAAATCGGGGCAAACAGGTTGGCAAACAGAATCGCCAACATCATGCCTTCGGGGTAAGCAGGGTTGACCACGCGGATCAACACGCACATTACACCGATAAGCGCGCCGTACCACCATTTGCCGACATTGGTAAAGGAAGCGGAAACAGGGTCGGTCGCCATAAACAGCATACCGATGGCGAAGCCGCCGACTACCAAGTGCCAGTACCAAGGCATGGAGAACATGGCGTTGGTGTCCGAACCGATGAAGTTAAACAGTGAAGACATGGCAATCATACCGATCATCACGCCGGCGATAATGCGCCAAGAGGCAATACGGGTGAACACGATAAACGCGCCGCCGATTAAGAGCGCCAAAGTGGATACTTCGCCGATTGAGCCGGGCACGTTACCGATAAACGCATCCATCCAAGAGATGTTTTGACCGGTTACAGCGTTTTTCAGGCCGTCTGCACCGTGTGCCGCCCATTGCGCCAAAGCAGTGGCACCGGAATAGCCGTCAACCGCAGTCCAAACGGTGTCGCCGGTAATATTGGCAGGATAAGCGAAGAACAAGAAGGCACGGCCTGCCAGCGCAGGGTTCATAAAGTTTTTACCCGTACCGCCGAACACCTCTTTCGCAACCACCACGCCGAAGGTAATACCCAAGGCAGCCTGCCACAGCGGCAGCGTAGGTGGAACGATTAAAGCGAACAAAATCGAAGTTACGAAGAAACCTTCGTTGATTTCGTGTTTGCGCACGGTGGCGAACAAGACTTCCCAGAAACCGCCCACAACAAATACAGTCGCGTAAATCGGCAGGAAGAAAATCGCGCCGAAGAGTATTTTGCCCAACACGCCCGCTTCAGACGACATATTGATGCCCAAAGCGTTGGCAAGGGCGTAATGCCAGTCGTTGGCAATGTTTTGTTGCAGCAAATCAGGCGTTAACGCACCGAATGCCTGTACGCCGACGTTGTACATACCGTAGAACATGGCAGGGAACAAAGCCAGCCATACCAAAATCATCATGCGCTTGGAGTCGAGCGCGTCGCGGACGTGGGCCGCTTTGCGCGTTACCGCGCCGGATGTATAGAAAATCGTCGCCGCAGCTTCGTAGAGGGCATACCATTTTTCATGTTTGCCACCCGGCAGGAAGTGCGGTTCGATTTTTTCAAGAAAATGTTTCAAGCCCATAATCAGCCTTCCTTCTCAATGGTTTCCAGCACCTTACGCAACAGCGGGCCGTATTCGTATTTACCCGGGCAGACGAAGCTGCACAAAGCGAGGTCTTCTTCGTCCAATTCCAAGCAACCCAGTGCCTGAGCGCTGTCGGTATCGCCGACGATTAAATCGCGCAAGAGCAGGGTAGGCAGGATATCCAAGGGCATTACGCGCTCGTAAGTGCCGATCGGTACCATGGCGCGGTCGCCGCCGTTGACGGCTGTGTTGAACTTGAAGAGTTTGTTTTTCAGGAAATGGCCGAGGGTTGTGCGCGTGATGGAGTATTTGTCCGGTTGTGGCGCAACCCAGCCGAACAGCTCTTTGCTGCGGCCTTCTTCGATAACGGAAATCTGATTGTGGTAGCGGCCGAGGTAATCGTGCGCGCCTTGTGCAATCGCGCCGTTCAATACCGAGCCGGAAATCACGCGGTTGTCTGCGTCAACCAATTCGCCCGCAGTAATTTGCGATACTTTCGCACCCAAAACGGTACGCAAGAGGCGGGGTTTGTTGACTTGAGAACCACCCAAGGCAATTACGCGCTCGGTGTTCAGACGGCCTGTTGCAAACAAACGGCCAATGGCAATCACATCTTGATAATTGATGGTCCAAACAGTTTTGTTTGCACCGACTGGCTCGATGAAATGAATGTGCGTGCCACTCAAACCGGCAGGATGCGGGCCGTCAAATTCATGTGTTTCGATGTTGGCAGCATTTTCAGACGGCACGTCTGCGCCGGCTGCTTTACACACATGGATTTTACGCTCGGTCAGGCGGCTCAATACCAACAGGCCGCGTTTGAAGTCTTCGGCGGCTTCTTTTATGATGACTGTAGGATCGGCAGCCAGCGGATTGGTGTCCATCGCATTGACGAAGATGGCGAACGGCTCGGCATCGACGGCAGGAATTTTGCTGAACGGACGGGTGCGCAGCGCAGTCCACAAACCGGATTGGATCAGGTTGCGGCGCACTTCTTCGCTGCTCAATTTTGCCAGCGCTTCAGGTGCGTAGCGTTCGAACTCGATTTCGTCGTTGCCTTCAACGGCAATCACGACTGACTGAAGTACGCGCTTTTCGCCACGGTGAATCGCGGCGATTTTGCCTGAAGCCGGAGCGGTAAATACTACGCCCGGATTCTTTTTGTCTTCAAACAGCACTTGGCCTTTTTTGACGGCTTCGCCTTCCTTGATTTTCATCGAGGGGCGCATGCCGACATATTCTTCGCCAAGCAACGCGACTTCGGTAATGGCCGGGCCGTCATAAATGACTTGCTCCGGTCTGCCTGCGATAGGCAGGTCTAAGCCTTTTTTTATCTTAATCATAAGGATGCGTTACTTTTTGGTGGGTTGAGATTCGGATGTCGGATTGTTTTTTCAGACGGCATGTAATGCTTTGAAACAAAGGGTGGGCCGTCTGAAAAAAGCAGAGGTTTGCTATAAAAACAACGAATAAACGCAAACAACAAAGCTTTAGATTTTATCAGGTATAGGCTGTTTTATGTCAGTTTTACGCTTATTTTTACGGGAAAAGTGGGAAAAAAGTAGGAATATGTAATCGAGTGTTAAGAGAAATAATTTTTAACTGATTGATATTTAAACGCTATGTTTGATGATATAGCTGAAAATAAAAGGCCGTCTGAATTTCAGACGGCCTCTAAGTTTAAAAGAGCTGCCAAACGAAGAAAATCATCGTATGCAGGGCAAACAGCGGTACCAATACAATTACCGACCATGCCATGTAGCCGAAGAAGGAAGGCATCGGTACGCCGCGTTGTTCGGCAATGGCTTTTACCATGAAGTTCGGCGCATTACCGATATAAGTGAGCGCGCCCATAAATACGGAACCCATGGATACTGCCAGCAATGAATGGAACAGGTGGCCTGTCATCAAGGCTTGGGCATCGCCACCGGCCATATTGAAGAACACCAAATAAGTCGGCGCGTTATCCAAGAATGCCGACAAAATGCCGCTCATCCAGAAATACATCACATTAATCGGATTGCCTGCCGAGTCGTGAACCAGAGAAACAACGGAAGCCAATGCACCTGTTTCGCCAGCTTTCAAAATCGCCAAGACGGGGGAAATGGTAATGAAAATACCCAAAAACAGTTTGCCCACTTCGGCAATCGGCTCGAAGTTGAACTCATTGCCTGCGCGTACCTGTTTGGGCGTAATAATCCAAGATACGGCGGTCAAAGCCAGCAAAATGCCATCGCGCATCAGGTTTTGCAAAGCGTAATGGCTGCCCAAGATTTCAAAGCCCGGATGATTTGGTTTCCACAAGCCGGACAATAAAACCGCGCCGACAACACCGGCCAGTAACAGGAAATTCCATTTGCCGTAGATTTTGACTTTTTCTTCTTTATCGGAAGGAGCGGGAGCAAGGTGCTCGCTTTGTTCGCGGTTGAAGTGTTGGCTGTCGATGATGTAGAAAACGGCTAGCAAAATCACAGAACTGATTAATACAGGCATCAGCATGTGTTTGACCGTCCACATGAAATCTACGCCTTTCAGGAATCCTAAGAACAGCGGAGGATCGCCTAAAGGAGTCAGACCGCCGCCGATATTTGCTACCAAGAAAATGAAGAAAATCACGATGTGAACGCGGTAGTGGCGTTTATGGTTGGCTTTCAAAAGCGGACGAATCATCAACATCGCCGCGCCTGTTGTCCCCATGATGGAAGACAAAGCCGTGCCGACTGCCAACAGGGTTGTATTCAATTTAGGTGAGCCGTGCAAATCGCCGCTGACAAAAATACCGCCTGAAATGGTATAGAGCGCTAAAAGCAGCAGGATAAAGGGGATATATTCTTCAACCAACGCATGGGCAACGGTATGTATGCCGGCTCCGAAACCAAAGGTGATGATAAACGGCGTTAAAAACAGCAGCGTCCAAAACGCTGTAATTTTGCCGAAGTGGTGGTGCCAAATATGGGAGAAAAACAGAGGTCCGAGTGCAATGGACAAGAGAATCAGTGCAAACGGCAGACCCCAAAGCAGGCTTGCGGATGAGCCGTCAAAATCGGATGCCGCAGCAGGAAAGGCGGCAAGAAGCAGTAAAAATGAGAGAGAGCGCATAGTATTTCCTTTTTATTCTGTTGCACCGTTAGAAACTTCGTTGAGAAAGCACGGCGGTGAAATATTCAGGCCGTCTGAAAATATCCAGACGAACTGCGCGGTGGTGTCAGGGGAAAGTATAACGCAAAGCAAGTGTTAAGGGATGGTTTAGAATATTGGAATCAAAAGAAATGTTGATGCAAATAAAGAAATAAAAGCGATGGGCGTAGTTGGAAGTAGTAAAAAAATGTTTTTGAAACAGGAGTTTGAAATTTCGGAAATAATGCTATCGAAAAAATACTTTGAATTAATTTTAGCTAAAATTTACATTTAATTGAATAAATGGAGGCCGTCTGAAAAATGAGGGTCGAATAGGGTGTTTTAGGTATTACTGATTGTTTTGACAGATAAATTGGGTATGAAAACAAAAACAGGTAAGCAAAAATGCCCACCTGTTTTATTTTATGCCTCCGGCCGTAACCACATCCACACTGCTACGCAGCTACAGAAGACTGATGATACGGCACCAATCCACCAGCGTTCTGGAAATTGCCAAAACATAAACAGGCAAGAAAGAGCCATCATGCCGATAGCGAAGAACTTTGCCTTGCGTGGCACGGCGCCGTTGTTTTCCCAGTTTTGTATGATCGGACCGAAATGGTGGTGATGATACAGCCAATTGTGAAAGCGCGGCGAGGCTTTTGCCCAGCAGGCGGCGGTCAATAAAATGAAAGGCGTAGTCGGCAGTAATGGCAGGAAAATGCCGATAATGCCCAAGACGAGTGACAATGCGCCGCAAAAAATCAATAAATAGCGAACCATCTTCCCATCACCAATTATTTGTTTTCAGATGGCTTGTGATGCGGAAATGGACAACGCGGAATGTCTAATTTATCCCAGCCCTCATGCCCCATTTTTTCCAGCAGCGCGATATTGCGGTCAAAAATTGCCGAGGCATCGGGAAATGCTTCAGCCGCTTTGGCAATACTGTCTTCACGAATCAGGTGCAAGGTCGGGTAGGGCGAACGGTTGGTGTAGTTGCTGATGTCGTCGGCTTCTGTGCCTTCAAATTGAAAATCAGGATGGAACGGCGCAATTTGGACAATCCCTTCCAATTCGTTTTCTACAACGGCATCGTCAGTAATTTCCAGCATTTGGTTGAAGGTTTCAAAATCAGGGAACAGCGTCGGATGAACCAGTAAAGTGGTTTCCAATTCCGAAGCGGGCGTATTGCCCAGAAGCTGCAATTCACGATCCAAGTCCTCAAGGAAACCGTCCAAATGACGGGCTTCGCTGACAACGATGCGAACCAGGTTTTTAACGTGCGGCGCTTTGGCAAACGGGCAGAGATTCAGGCCGATAACGGCTTTTTCCAGCCATTGTTTGGTATGTTCTGAAACAGTATTAGTATCGAGATGGGTGGTGTTGGTCATAGTAAAAGCTTATGTGAATTATTCTTAAAAAGTATACAAGTGTATGGATGTGAAAGCAAACCATTGGAATTTAAAAGGCCGTCTGAACAACAGACGGCCTTTATCAGTTTCAAATCATCAATCCTGAACCAAATGAACCAAAGGCAGAGCAGTCGTGTTTTTAATTTCTTTCAACACAAAACTTGATTGCGCATCTTGCACGCCGTGGTGCGAAAGCAGCGTGTCTAAAACAAAATGGGAAAACGCGTTCATATCGGTAAAAAAGGCATGGAGCAGATAGTCGGTTTCACCCGTTAAAGCAAAGCAGCTCAATACTTCCGGCCAAGCGCGGACAGATTCGGAAAAATCCTCACGTGCATCTTTTGCCTTGCTAATCGATACACGGATAAAAGCCTGCAAACCCAAGCCCAAAGATACGGGAGAAAGCTGGGCCGCGTATTTTTGAATAATGCCCGCATCTTCAAGCTGTTTGAGACGGCGCAGGCAGGGAGAAGGGGAGAGCGCCACTTTTTCAGAAAGCTCAACATTGCTCAACCGCCCATTTTCCTGCAAAACCTGCAGAATCTTTAAATCAGTTTTATCCAAGTTTAGATGAGGCATGATGGTTCTCCCAGTGTAGGCAATATATGTTTTGAAAATGAAAAATGCTTAAAAATAAAGACTTGTATGGTTAAATTATATATTGAGTTCAGATGTGCGACAAATTGTCTTATAAGGAGTGTTGCGAATTTGTTTTATGTAGTGGTGAAAAGATGAAGGCCGTCTGAAACTAATCAAGGTCAAAGCTTTATGTCATATTGGAATTGGATATAAAGAGGCCGTCTGAAAATGAATTTCAGACGGCATTTATTTTCGTAATGTGATGATTAAGGCTCTTAATGACCTTGTTTTGGAGAGTTTTGTTTTTTTGCTTTGATTCGTTTTCCGCGTTTGTATTTGGCTTTGTTTGGGGTGTTTTCTTCGCAATGTATTTTTGTGTTTTTCTTAAGGTATATGCTTGGTCGTTATCCGTTTGAGTTGTCTCGGCACATGGCGGGCACCATCATCGGATCCAGTGTTCCGCCGCATTGCCAGTTGAGCAACCAAGTCGAATCGTTATTATTTCGATAAGGGGTTAGGGTCAGGACTTTGCCTTTGTTTTGGCCTTTATCGAAAGGAATACTGATTTTGCCTGTATCTGCTTCTACAGTTACGCCACCGTTTTGGATGTATGTGCCGCCGATGCGTTGAGCGGTAACGCCGATTGCGCCTTGTTTGCTGACATCCTCTGCATTGGGCAGGCGGTTATTTACCGCTGAGGCAATGCTGATTTCGGTTTTCAGGTCGTCGGCAAGGTATAGCGCTTCGGAGGCTTGCGCCCTGCCGATATAGTTTTGATAAGTGGGTATGGCGACAACAACCAGAATACCGAGGATGGCGATAACTATCATCAGCTCAATCAGGGTAAAACCTTTTTGGGCTTGAAATGGGGTATTCATTTGAGTGTATCGTTTTCAAGTTTTTTATTTTTATAAAGCAAATCCCATAATTATTATGGGATTTGCTTTTATCTGAAAAATGCTACTGATGTGAAAATTATGGATTATTTAGTAGTATCAGGAGTTCGGCAGTTAGCAGGAACGTGTTTAGGTTCGCCACCAGAAAATTTACATTCCCATTTAATAGGTGCCTCAGCATTTGCTTGAGAAGGGGTCAAAGTAAATACAGGATTTTTATCTTTATCTTTATCTTTATCTGCACCAGTATTTCTCGTTTCTACTGTAATTTTGCCACCATCCGCAATAGTAATAGTTTTTACATATTCACTGCCGTTTTCAGGGAATGAGTAACCTGTATTACCTTTGTCATCGCCTTTGATACCTTTAACTGAGTCCAAACCATTTAAAGCAGTAGCAGTTTCTGCTACTGCCAATTTTGCAGGTTCGGCCAAGCTCAAGCCTTCAGATACTTTGGCGCGGATGGTATAGTCTTGGTATGCAGGCAGAGCGATTACGGCCAAGATGCCCAAGATGGCAATGACGATCATCAATTCGATCAGGGTGAAACCTTTTTGGATTGCTTTCATTGATTAAAACTCCAGTTTGAAAGTGTGAATAATTATGTTTAAGTAAAAAGTCCGTAATGTGCTTGGCACTTTGTATTATGAGTAAACCATAAAGTAAGAAGGAATATACAGCTTCCGTCGGGCTTGCTGCTTTGAGGCTTGGGCCTTACCGGACGTGTTGTTTCAAGCAATCGGTGTGCCAAGTGTGGAAAATGGGCTGAAAATTTTATTTTTTATTTTTTATTTGTTGTTTTTATTGAGTTTATTTTTCAATTTTTAAGTTTTGTGAGGTTTTGTTTGAAAGTTTCAGGATTTTAGAAAATAGGGCGGTTGACGTTTTTTGTCAGTTTTGTGTTTTTTGTGACAGGGAAGGGAGACAAGTTTGGGTGTGTGACGTTTTTTGTCAGAAATTAAGCTTGTTCAATAATATGTTAATTGGTTTAGATAGACGGTATCTTTATGGATTAATCGGTGAGTTTAATATTTTGTGATTTTATTTTTTTGTTTTTTATGGATTTTATTTTGAATGCGTATTTTGTTTGAATATGGATGAGGAAAAGATTTGGAAGGAAGTGTTTTTGAAGAGGATTTGGTGTAATAGGTGAATGAAATTTTGTTATTGGAATTATATTTATATAGGTTATGATTTTGGAATGTAGTTTTATGTCAGAAGGAAGTTTTGGTTCGCATTTTAAGGCTTTGGATTTCTTGAGTGTTTTAGCAGGGGATATTCAGGATGTTTATAATTTGGATGTGATTAGGGTGAGCAAAAAATGCTCACCCTATGTTTTTAAGATGTTCAGACGGCCTTTATGGGGTCAGGACTTCGATCAATGCTTGTTTTAGGGTATTTTGGGTTTGCGGGTCTTGGAGGGATGGGCTGTAGGTGATGAAGCTGTCTTCGATGCGCTGATCCAAGGTGGTGATTTTGGCGTAGCGCAGGCTGATGTTGTGTGCGAAGAAGGTCTCTGCGATGTCGGCGAGGAGGTGGGGGCGGTTGACGGCGGTGATGTCTATGGTGTGCCAGCCGGGATAATCTTCTTCAGGGGTGATGATTACGGTAGGCGGAATGGGGATGTGGCGGATGCGGCGGCTGATGTGCGGGCGGCCGCTTTGTTTTTGGACGGTGGTATTGCCGTGGATGAAGCTGTTGAGCTCGGCTTCGAGTGCGCTTTGGCGGTCGGGATATTCTTCGGAGGGGAGATTGTCGGGAAGTTGAAGGATAAAGGTGTCGAGGATGTAGTCGTGTTCGGTAATGAAGGCGCGGGCGGCTTGGATGTCGAAGCGGTGGCTGCTGAAGATGCGGCAGAGGCGTGCGAAGAGGCGGTCGCCATTGGGCATGAAGACCATGACTTGAAGGCTGTTGCTTTGGGGAAGGATGCGGCTGCGGACGGCCGGACTTTGGGTGTCGTAGGCGAGGTTTGCGGTGTGCCAGAGGATTTCCCGCGTTTGATGGCGGACGTAGTATGCGCTGCCGAGGATGCGGCGGAGTTTTTGTTGGTTTTTGAGGGGAACGGCTGCGCGCGTGAGTTGGTCGGCCGCGGCTTGTTCGCGTCGGTTGGGGAGGCGTTCGGGATCGTGGTTTTTGCTGTTTAAAACGGCGGCGGTGCTGTGGTAGAGGGTTTGGAGCAGGCTGGCGCGCCATGTGTTCCAAAGTTTGGGATTGGTGCCGCGGATGTCGGCAATGGTAAGCAGGTAGAGTGCGTCGAGGTATTCGCGTGTGGGAATACGGCGGCAGAAGGCTTGGAGGACGTGCGGGTCTTGGATGTCTTCTTTTTGGGCAACGGTGGACATGAGCAGGTGGTTTTCAACCAGCCATGCGAGGAGGTGGCTTTCTTCGTCGGTGTAGTAGTGGTCGGCGGCGAATTGTTGTGCGTCTTTGATGCCTTCTTTGGCGTGATCGCCGCCGCGGCCTTTGGCGATGTCGTGCAACAGGGCGGCGGTGTAGAGGATGTGCGGTCGTGGGTAGGCCTGCATGATGGCGCTGGCTTCGGGCATTTCGTGGCTGTGGGTTTCGATGGCGAGACGGCGTATATTGCGGACGACGGTCAGGATGTGGTCGTCTACGGGGTAAATATGGAATAGGTCGTGTTGGAGTAGGCCGGTGATTTTTTCCCATGCGGGGAGATAGCGGCCAAGTACGCCGTAGAGGTTGAGAAAACGGAGGGTTTGGGTAAGGCCGGTGCCGTGTTTGAAGAATTGGATGAAGCGGCGGCGGTTTTCTGGGTTTTGGGTGAAACGGGCGTTGATTTTCCGTGTGGCCGCCCACCATGCGCGCAGGGTTTGCGGCTCGATGGTGGTGATGTTTTGCTCCTGCATGGTTTGGAGGATGGTGAAGATGTGTTCGGGGTTGTGTTCAAACAGGGCAAGGTCGTTGGCGGCGATTTGGTGGCCGATGCGTTTGTAGCGGCTGTCGATGGGGTGGATATGTTGGGGACGGCTGGAGGTTTGATGGTTTTTGAGAACTGGAATGAGGATGCCGTTGAGTTGTTTGATAGCTTTGGTGGCGCGGTAGAAGGTGTGCATCAGGGCTTCGCTTCTGCCGCGGATGTCGGGTTGGGTATAGCCTAAGCTTTCGGCAACTTGGGATTGGTAGTCGAAAAGCAGCCTGTCTTCGGGGCGGTCGGCGGTAAGGTGGAGGTGAATACGGATGTTGGCGAGGCGGCGGTAGCCATGGGCCAGCATGCCGGCTTCGGTGCGTGTAAGGACACCGGCGGTAACGAGGGCGGTGGGGTTGCTGTCTATGCCTTGTGCTTTGGCTGTCCAGATAAGGGTGTGGATGTCGCGCAGGCCGCCGGGGCAGGTTTTGATGTTGGGTTCGAGTTGTGCACCTGTGCCTTGGGATTTGGTATGGCGTTGCTCCATTTCGAGGAGTTTGGCTTCGATAAAGGCGGCTGTGTCGCGGCGTGTGTTGAGTTTGTTTAGAAGTTGGGCGGTAAGGTTGGCATTGCCTTGGAGATGGCGTGCTTCAAGAAAGGCAGTTTCGCCGGTAATGTCGTTTTGGGTGCTTTGGAGGATTTCTTCTATGCTGCCGCTTTTGATGGCCGGATTGAGGCGTGCGTCCCAAAGGGTTTGGATAAATTGGGCGGTTTGTTGTTGCAGGCCGTCTGAAAATGGAACCGAGGAAATAATCGCTAAATCCCAGTCGGAATGGGGATAGAGTTCGCAACGCCCAAAGCCGCCGATGGCAATCAGACTGATGTCGTTGCTGTCGGGAAAGTGGATTTGCCAGAGGGTTTGCAGCAGGATTTCGGCAGCGGCGATATGGTCGCGGAAGTAAGCGGTAGGGCGGTTGTTTTGGCGGTAGGTAGTTTCTGCTGCGGCTTTTTGCTGCTGGTAGGTTTGGATGGCTTGTTGAGCGGCGGTCATGATGGTACCTGGTTGTGAATTAGGCTTGGGTATCGGCAGGCTCGGTCATTTGGCGGAGCATTTCTTGCGGCGGAAGGAGCAGTTTGTAAGGGGCGATTTTAAGTGCGGATGCGATTTTTTCGATGTTGGAAAGAGCGATGTTCCAGCGTTTGCGCTCGACGGCGGAGACGTAGGTACGGTCAAGTCCGCATTGGCGTGCCAGTTCTTCTTGCGACCAGCCGTGATTAACGCGATAGAGGCGCATGTTGTAAGCGATAACGGCTCGGAGGTCTTGCGGATCGGGCAGGCTTGGAGGGGGAGTGAGTTTGTTGACCATGGTGTTTTGGGTTTGTGGTTTGAACGATAAGGGGATTTTATACTATTTTTGTGAGGGGAAAGGAAAGGCCGTCTGAATGTTTTCAGACGGCCTGAGACCTTTGCAAAATTCCT
>NZ_KV831698.1:0-208 GCF_001837185.1 Neisseria sp. HMSC064D07
TTTAGGGGATTTTGGGGAATTTTGCAAAGGTCTTAGATAGGGAAAGATTATTCAAATACATTCAAATAATATATTTGAATAAAGGTAGAATTATCTGTATAGTTTTGATGGTTATAGTAAAACATTTTTAATTCATATTGTAATATTGCGAGGAATGTAAATGATGCAACTTTTCAAACTGACGGCTGCGGCAGTTTTGGCAGTATCT
>NZ_KV831699.1:0-502 GCF_001837185.1 Neisseria sp. HMSC064D07
AGCCAAATCTACCCCGATATTTGGAGCGACGAAAAAGCCTTCGCCGAAACCCGCGCAGAATTGGCGCAGCGGTTTCAAGAACTTGCCACGTTCTACCAAGCCGCCGCCGAACAGCATTGCGGCGTCGTGGTCAGGATTTCATGATTTCAGACGACCTTTTTGAATGGGAAGAGGTCGTCTGAAAAAAGTAGGGTATTAGATAAACAAAAACCGTCTGAAATCCTTCAAACGGTAAGAGGAAATTAACTGGGATAACCACAAAAATAAGCAGCAAGGCACTGGAAAAGCGATAGACAATATTTAGTTTTCGATCCCAGTTTTTGGCTTGCGGCATTAAAAGCGGGCATTTCCAAACAACCTGGTAAATCCTCATCATATTGACGTAAATCTATTAGACGCTTACGAACCTCATCCTCTGTCAGTAGTGGGAAATTTTCCAAAAGTTCGGCATAGCGTTTTTCCTGGCTTTGAGCCGAAGTTGCTTTTACAGCAGGTGAATAGA
>NZ_KV831700.1:0-4705 GCF_001837185.1 Neisseria sp. HMSC064D07
TGTCGGAAGTGCAAACCAAACGTAACCGATATTTATCGAAAACCCGTTATGTGGTCGAATAAAGCTTCGGTACGTTGCACCGGAAGTTCCGCTACGCCCGGGCAGCCTATTTTGGTCTGATTAAAGTGAGTGCGCAAAGCCATCTGAAGGCGATGTGTTTGAACCTTTTGAAAGCCGCCAACAGACTAAGTGCGCCTGTTGCCGCCTAAAAGGCGGCCCGGATGCCTGATTATCGGGTATCCGGGGAGGATTAGGGGGTATTTGGGTAGAGTTAGGGAGTGATTTGGGGCGAAAACAGCCGAAAACCTGTTTTGGGCTTCGGCTGTTGAGGAAAGGGCTATTTTGCAAAGGTCTCAATAAGGGATTTGCTGAGAAAAGACTGGGAAATATAAATAAAAAAAGGCCGTCTGAAACATTTCGGATGGCCTTTTGTGTAAGTAATTGTACAACTAGGAGAAACAGGGATTAATAGATTAAAATACTAGCATTATAAATTTAACATAATATAAATTATGTAGTTTTTCCCTATACCTAACAATCGCCGTTGTTTATTCCTGTTTGTTAACTATTAGTCAATCTTAAAAGATTCCGTATAATACTCCAATTTTTAGTATAAAATCAATAGGTTTTAAGTTGCTTAATTTTACTGTAACTCTACCACTGAATTAATGAGTAATGGAATAGTGTCCAGGGAAAATAGCTTCTACTATACTAAGTACCTCCAACTTCCTTGAGATAAGTGCCTTAGCAGTTTGAGACCTTTGCAAAATTCCCCAAAATCCCTTAAATTCCCATTAAGACATTTAGGGGATTTTCCATGAGCATCTTCTTCCAGCAAACCGCCACTTTGCCTGCCGCTCCACGTCCGCGTTTGCCTTTGCGGTGTCCGCCGAAATAACTCTCGTCCAGCTCGACTGAGCCGTCAAAAATCATATCGGCTTCCAACGAGAGATGATGGCTGATGACTTCGCGAACCTTGCGGTAAAACAGCACTGCCGAATTAGGGTGGATGCCCAATAAATCAGCAGCCGAATGGGTGGTAACTTCGAGTACAAAAAACTGAAGCAGTTTCTTTTGAATACTCTTTTTTAGTTTACAACGGGTTATCTTCATTTTTGCAGTCTGAGACCTTTGCAATAACATAGGTTACTAAAATTTTATGCTCAATCTCATTTTCAAAATGCAAAACCTTTCTGATTTTTCCTATTTTTTGCTCAATATCAGGAAGGTTTTAGTCAATTGAATTTTTTTGGCGCATTTTTATGCGTCAAATTTCGTTAACAGACTATTTTTGCAAAGGTCTCAGTCTAACATGACTGCTTATCTAGTACAGCCCCATTATTTAATAAACAATAAGATACAGAATCTGAAACAAGATTCCCGCCTGCACGGCAATGACAGTGCTTAGGGGCTGCCACGTTTTCAGGCTGCCTTATGCGTTTTTAAAACCAAATGTAAACATCAGGCCGTCTGAAAACCGGTTTGCACGCTTTTGTGAGACGAAAACCGATTGCCGCAAAACCAAACGCCAAAGGCAGCCTGAAAACCGTATTTTGGGTTTCAGGCTGCCTTGTTGTTTAAATTTGCAGCAACTGTATTTTTCACCCCGTCGGGCAAAAATACCAAAACTCAAATCAAGCCGTTCGGATACCGTTTTCGGTGATACCGTTCCCGGCAAAGTAATCACGCATACGGGCATTCAATATCGTCAGCAGTTTGCGCATACATGCCGTAACGGCAACCTTATACGGCTTACCCTTGGACAGCAGGCGTTGATAGAAATCCCGAATAAGCGGTTCAAAACGTGTCGCTACCACGGTAGCCATATACAGCGCCTTACGCACCGCAGACCTTCCGCCGAAGCAGCGGCTTTTGAATTTGGTTTCCCCGCTCTCCCTCGGGTGCGGGGCAATACCGACCAAACTCGCTATCCGTTTGTGCGACAGCCGTCCCAATTCGGGCAGCATCGACATCAGCGTAGCCGTCGTTATCGAACCGATGCCTTTGATTTGCTCCGCCACTTGGGCTTTGCCGTCAAAATGCGTGTGGGTGTGGTCGTCGATTTGTTTGTCCAATTCGTCAATCAGCCGGTCAAAATGGGCAATCAGTTGTTTGACGCTTTCGACTTGCGTTTCGTGAACCTGATGCAGACGGTTTTTCTCGGCAGTCCGCATATCCACCAGTTGGTTGCGGCGGTTAACCAATGCTTCCAACACTTCTTCCGCTTCGGTGGGCGGGTGGTAGAGCATGGTTTGCCAACCTTCTTTCTGAGTCATCATCTGTGCGAAGAAGGCGAGCATTTGGGCATCTTTGGCATCGGTTTTGGTCAGCGACTGCGATTGGGCAAACTGATGCGTCTGACGCGGGTTGGCGATAATCACGGCAATGCCTGCACGGTGGATGGCTTTGGCGGCGGGGACTTCGAGACCGCCGGTGCTTTCCATCACGACGAGGGCGACGTTGTGTTTTTTAAGGTACTCGATAGTATGGGCGATACCTTTCGGGTTGTTGGTTTCGGTTTTGGTTTTAGACAAAGACGAAACGGAGATGACGAAGTTTCGTTTGGCGATGTCGATGCCTGCGTAATGGTATTGGGTACTCATCATAAACCTGCCTTGCATTCGGTTGTGTTGTCTGGCAACTGTCCGGTTGTGTCGATGGGTTGCCCGACCGCTCCCTGAGCTACGCAACGGTTGTTTACCTTGGTCGGATGCACATTGGTAAACGGCATCACAAACAGCCCGAAGCCGCGAAAACGGTCGCGCCAGAAATTACGGGCGGCGTCGGTCACCCCGCCGTTGGCATCGGATTCGTAAATCGTCAGCGGCGCGACGACAAAGCGGTTTTTGATTGCCACGCCGTTGTTCAGGGTATACGGCGCAAACATCGGGGCGTAACGCGGGTTCATTTTTTGGCTCCTTGTGTTGGGTTAAAGGCCGTCTGAAAGCGGGTTCAGACGGCCTTTTTTGCATTTGTGTTGAATCAAATACAGTTATTCAAAATCAGATCTTTATCAGCTACGCGAATAACCCTGGTATTCCGTTTCCTGTTGTGCAATTTGAGTCTCTTGGTTCGAAAACGATGGTGTCTGTTGTGCCAAACCCTCCTGTACACGTTTGTTGAATTTATCAACAATATCTTGGTTTTCTGCTAAAAGCTGCTTGGTGTACGAACCATCCTTATCATTCATTAACCCATTGATCATCGAACGAATTTTTTCATATTTAGATTGGGATTCCGATTCATTTTTTCCAATATCCGGCGCCATTTCAGGTTTAATAAAGTTTTCTTTAGGCCGTAATGCACCGTGAAAAATAGTTTTTTGATCCCAATAAGAATTTCCTGTCATCACTACTTCAGCAGGCCCTGTTGATGTTTGAGATCCAAAAAAATGAATGCGTCCTTTTTCATCATACTCTTTAAAAACAGCAACGTGTTGAGAACCTCCCGGCATTGTCATCATTAATATGTCGCCTGCTTTCAAACTGCCATCTGTTTTGGCAGATGCAGGTAGTACATCAAAATTTTTTTGAGCATAGTTCGTTATATGTTTTCCGTTAAACAGCGTTCTGGTTCCAAAGTCTTTGGCTTCCATTTTAAGATTAAATCCCGCTCCTTCTAATGAAAAATAAACAAGAGAAGAACAATCAACACCTTTTCTTCCATCATGATCTTTGTCTTCATTTAAACGAGAAGGATCAATTTTCTCTCCAGATTTATTTGCAGAGCGTCTAGCCATATCCTGTCTGCCGTATTCATGCGTGGTTTTCGAAAAGTTTGCTTCAGCATAATCAATAATCCGTTGATTCTGCCGTTCTTGAATTTCAGACATTTCAATTCCTTTTATGCCGTGTTAAAAAATTAATCTGCAAAAAAACGGACAGCCTTTGTTTTAACCCAACCGGTTGCACATACACCGCTGGCGGTTACAACAAGCTGCCCGCCCTCGTCAAACGAAGTCGTCAGACGGCATTGGCTGCCTGACGGTTTCTTTACCTGCCATTTGCTTGGAAAATCTGCCATTTTCAAGCATTCTTTCGCGCCTGCATCTTCACAGCCCGCACCCGCTGCCGGAGGCACTTTTTTCACCAGCGTCCAGCCGTTTGATTCAGCCACATTGCCAACCACACAGAGATATTGGGTGTTTCTTAACTGCATTACCGTTTTCGAACGGGCATCGGGCTTTTCCTTTAACACTGCGCCGCCTGATGATTGTACATAAACCTGATTGCCGCACGACACGGTTTGATGATGGGCTATTTTTCCACTATTTACCGGCTTCGCCACCACTGTTGCCGAGACCAGCAAGGTTAAAAGCAGCATTTTTTTCTTCATTTAAATACCTTTTAAAAACAATAAATTACTAAAATACGCAACATAATCAATGTAGTATTGATGATAAAACAACATTGCAAATAATGCAAACGACGAACATCCGAATGCGGTAAGGCCGTCTGAACAGTTTGTTTGTCGGGCATCCATGCCCGACCTGCTCGGCGTTTTCAGGCTGCCTGCGTGCGGAGTGCAAAGCCGAAAAACTTTTGCAAAATCCACCGCTCTTTTGGGGCGAAATGTCGTCTGAAAGCGATTTCAGAATCGGTGCGGGTATGTTGTTTGTAACCAAGTTTGTAGAGGCCGTTTTTCTTTGTCCAGCGGGCATCTTTATCTTTGCTCGGTGTGGTTTGACCGCTGACTTGTCCTTCTT
>NZ_KV831701.1:0-10996 GCF_001837185.1 Neisseria sp. HMSC064D07
GGGATTTTGGGGAATTTTGCAAAGGTCTCGGCCTATAATCTATCTGCCACACTCAAATATTCATTTTAAAAGCAAATTTATATCAAATAAGTACTTTTGCTTTATAATAACGACAAATACCCAACAAACAGGGAACAAACATGAAAAAAACACTAATGACACTTATCCTTTGCGCATTGACTCCTGCCGCCCTGGCTGCCGATACTTACGGCTACCTGGCCATGTGGCAAAACCCTGCCGACAGCAATGAAGCGCTGCAAATCAAAACCACCAAAGAAAATGCCACCCAACTGGATGCGACAGCCGAACTCGAAACATTCTGTAAAGGCCAAGATGCCTTAGCCGGTATCGGCTCAGGCCAAGCAACAGGTTGTAAAACGGTTGTCCCACTGCACAATACCTGTATCGCTGTTGCCTACCCTAAAGCCATGGGCAAATTGACTGCTCAAAACGTAGTGGCCATTACCTCCCCACGTTTCAAAACCGTGCATCAAATTGCCTTGAACCAGTGTATCAAAAAATACGGCTCACAAGGACAATGCGCTTTAGAAACAGTCTATTGCACTTCCGAAACCTACTATCAAGGTACGGTCAAAACCCTCTGGGAAAAAATCAAATCCATTTAAGGCCGTCTGAAAATAAAACCGGCTTGCCAGATATTCTCCATATCACGGCAAGCCGGTTTTTTATTCTGGCTTTTATTTGCTGTTTTTTTCCAACAATTTGGCCACAACACCTTCAGCCTGTTTCACCAAATCAGGATTGGTTCGGAAGTGGTTTTCATCATTTAAAGAGTAGCTGACAGTAGAAACCGCATACTTCGTGCTTCGCAACACAAATACGCCTTTACGCAAGATTTCGTCATTGCCTTTGGTTTTGTAACGCAGGTTATACGGGCAAGAAGAATCATACAGTTTGCTGCGGTTGTCCGCTGTCACAATAGTGCTACCAATGCCGCGTTTTGCCAAAGCTTTAGACAAAGCACGATCCAAATCATGCGGTCTTACTTTTGCATTTTGAATGATGCAGACATGTTTGATGCTGGTCAGCTCTTCAGGTTTCAATACTCTTTGTTCCGTAGTGGAACACGCGCCCAGCAACAATACGGCTGAAGCCGCTGCTAAAATCATGGTTTTCATCTGTTTTCCTTTTTAAAATTTTCAAACAATAAATATTCAGACGGCCTTTACAAAAAGGCCGTCTGAAAAAATCAACGTACGTTTTTCATCAAACGCTGTTTCTCACGCTTCCAATCCGCTTCTTTCAGGCTTTGGCGTTTGTCATGCTGTTTCTTACCCTTGGCCAAACCGATTTCCACTTTGATTCTACCACGTGTGTAATGCAGGTTTAAGGGCACAATCGTATAACCGGCACGTTCGGTTTTACCGATTAACTTGTTGATTTCCGATTGTTTCAACAACAACTTACGCGGACGGACAGGGTCGGGTTTGACGTGTGTCGAGGCAGTGGGCAATGCGGTAATGTGGCAGCCCACTAAATAGAATGCGTCTTTTTTCCAGTAGATATAGCTTTCTTTTAATTGAACGCGTGCAGCGCGGATGGCTTTGACTTCCCATCCCTCCAATACTATACCGGCTTCGATTTGGTCTTCGATAAAGAAATCGTGAAAGGCTTTTTTATTATTGGCAATACTCATTGTGCTGATTCTTTACAAACTTTTCAGACGGCCTATTTTATCAGGCATGCTTAAAAAATAAAACGGCAAACGGTTTTGAAACGTTTATTCGCTTAAAACATGGCGACGGTAAAAGCGGTCTATATCGGCAATGGCTTTTTCATCTTCAGGGCGCAAATCCAGTTTCAAATCGGCAAGGCGGATCAAGATTTGGTCTTCACGCTCGGCAACGGCGCAGCTGACTTCGCCTTCGCTGCGAAAATGACGGATAAGCTCGTCTAACTGGTTTAAAGCATTTTGATAAGATGAATTTTGATTCATAATTTTTGACCCGAACGCCCATAAAAAATGGCGGGAAACCCCGCCATGATTTTACGGCTTACGCCGCGCATTTAATTAAGCAGCTTGAATGTTAGCAGCTTGTTTGCCTTTAGGGCCGGTGGTTACGTCGAAAGATACGCGTTGACCTTCTTTCAGGGTTTTGAAACCATCCATGTTGATCGCTGAGAAGTGAGCGAACAAATCTTCGCCACCTTCATCAGGAGTGATGAAACCAAAACCTTTAGCGTCGTTAAACCATTTTACGATACCGGTTGCCATTAGAAACTTCCTATACTTAAAAATTAACAAAATCAGCAAAACAAGGCATACAGCAAACTAAAACGTTCAGCGTTTCTCCCACGTATTACATACGCGGTCGAGTGCCAACTTCTGCTTAACCGTCTTTTTACATTTGTTAAGACAAAACGTCAAGCTATGTTTTCAAAAAAGTGGGAAAATAGAAAAAAATTGCCGAAATACAACAGAAAACGGTTTACACTCTAAAACAGGCCGTCTGAAAACTGAAACCTAAGCTTATGAACCATCCGAATACCGACCACCAATCCGATACCCTGCTCAGCGATATCAACACACAGCCGCCGAAACGTTACGGCGTATTTTTATTGAACGACGATTACACCACCATGGAATTTGTCGTCGAAATCCTGACCGAAGTCTTTATGCTTGCACAGGAACAGGCAGTGGCTGTCATGTTGCTGGTGCACCACGAAGGCAAAGGCCTGTGCGGCACCTACACGCGCGATATTGCGCAGACCAAGCAGCATCAGGTCATGGAACGTGCCAAAGCTGAAGGGCATCCGCTCAAATGTATAGTCGAAGAGGTTTAAATCATGCTTTCACCCGAATTGGAACACATCCTGCAACTGCTCTACCGTGAAGCACGCAACGCCCGTTATGAGTTTATCAGCTTGGAACACCTACTTTTGGTGCTGATAGAAGAAGATGCGGCTGTGCCGAACGTCTTAAAACTGTGTGGTGCGGATTTGAAAGTCCTGTCCGAGCAGCTTGCGGCCAGCGTTGCAGAAAATACGCCGCAAATTCCCGATCATCTTCTGGATACGGTCGAAACCCAGCCGACCTTGGGCTTCCAACGCGTCATCCAACGGGCGATGGTGCATACCCAGTCTGCCGGTAAAGCCGCAGTAGAGCCTTTGGATATTTTGGTTGCCATGATGAGCGAATCTGAAAGCCATGCCGTTTATTTCCTCAAATTGCAATCCATTACGCGCTTTGAAGTCTTGCGTTGCATTGCCCATGGCTCGCCCGATGACGAAGACGGCAATGATTCAGACGGCCTGGGACGCGAGGGCGAAGAAGCGGAACAGAAAACCGGCTCTCTTTCCGACTACACCGTCAACCTCAACGCCGAAGTCAAAGCCGGCCGTATCGACCCTTTGATTGGTCGCAAACATGAAATGGAACGGCTGGTGCAAATCCTGTGCCGCCGCCGCAAAAACAATCCGCTTTTGGTCGGCGAGGCTGGCGTAGGCAAAACCGCGCTGGCAGAAGGTTTGGCACATCAAATCATCAACGGCGACATTCCCGACGCGCTGAAAGATGCCGAAGTGTACGCGCTGGATATGGGTTCGCTTTTGGCTGGCACGAAATACCGCGGCGACTTTGAAGCTCGGGTCAAGTCCGTCTTGAAACAGCTCGAAAAAATCCCGCACGCCATCTTGTTTATTGACGAAATCCACACCATCATCGGCGCAGGCAGTACCAGCGGCGGCACAATGGATGCGTCTAACCTGCTCAAACCTGCGCTGGCAAAAGGCTCGCTGCGCTGCATCGGTGCGACCACTTATGACGAATACCGTACCATTTTCGACAAAGACCACGCCTTAAGCCGCCGTTTCCAAAAAATCGATGTGATCGAACCTACTGTTTCCGAAACCGTGCAAATCCTGCGCGGCTTGAAACCGATGTTTGAAGATTTTCACCAAGTCTGCTATACGCAAGGCGCACTTGAAGCCGCAGCCGAACTTTCCACACGTTACATCAACGAGCGTTTCCTGCCCGACAAAGCCATCGACGTGATGGACGAAGCAGGTGCGGCACAACGGATTCTGCCCAAATCCAAACAGAAAAAAGTCATCGGTAAAGCGCAAATCGAAACCGTCATCGCCAAAGTTGCGCGGATTCCTGAAAAAACCGTGTCGCACGATGACAAACAAGTGCTGCAATTCCTCGGCCGCGATTTGAAAAACATGGTTTACGGTCAAGAAAATGCCATCGATGCGCTGGTTGCCGCCGTCAAAATGTCGCGCTCCGGCCTTGCCCTGCCCGACAAACCGATAGGCAGTTTCCTCTTCTCCGGCCCAACCGGCGTCGGCAAAACCGAAGTCGCCAAACAGCTTGCCTACTCGATGGGCGTACCGCTGCAACGCTTTGATATGTCCGAATACATGGAACGCCATGCCGTATCGCGCCTCATCGGCGCGCCTCCGGGCTACGTCGGCTTTGAACAAGGCGGCCTTTTAACCGAAGCCGTCAACAAACAGCCGCATTGCGTATTGCTCTTGGACGAAATCGAAAAAGCCCACCCCGACATTTTCAATGTCCTCCTACAAGTCATGGACGCAGGCAAGCTGACCGACAACAACGGTAAAAGTGCCGATTTCCGCAACGTCATCCTGATTATGACCACCAACGCCGGCGCGGAAAGCCTCAGCCGACCCAGCCTAGGCTTTACCTCCAAGCGCGAACGCGGCGACGAAATGCAGGCAATCAACAAACTCTTTACGCCCGAGTTCCGCAACCGCTTGGACGCGATTATCCCGTTTGCACCCTTGTCCGAGCCCATTATCGTCAAAGTCGTGGACAAATTCCTGCTCCAGCTCGAACACCAGCTCCTCGACAAAAAAGTCGAAGCCGAATTCACACCGGCATTGCGCAAATATCTGGCGGAAAAAGGTTTCGACCCGCAAATGGGCGCACGCCCGATGAACCGCCTGATTCAGGAAAAAATCCGCAAACCGCTCGCCGACGAACTCCTGTTCGGCAAACTCGCCGAAGGCGGCTTTGTGCTGATAGACTGGGATGCGGCAAAAGAAGAAGCCGTGTTGAAATTCAAGAAAAACAAAGTCAAACCTGAAGCAGAAACTGTTTAACCGACTGAAAAATAAAAGGCCGTCTGAAATTTCAGACGGCCTTTTTATCTCAATCAAAAATCTGATTTACAAAACGGATTTAACAGTGGCAACCACATTGTCTACGGTAAAGCCGAATTCTTTGAACAGCAAATCAGCAGGTGCAGACTCGCCGAAGCGGTTGATACCGACCACGGCGCCGTTCAAACCGACGTATTTATACCAACCATCAGCATGTCCGGCCTCTACGGCTACGCGTGGCAAACCTTCCGGCAGAACGGCGGCTTTATAGGCGGCGTCTTGGCGGTCGAATACATTGGTAGAAGGCATGGAAACAACGCGTACGGCAATACCTTGTTCTGACAATACTTTTTGCGCTTCCAGAGCCAATTCAACTTCAGAACCGGTAGCAATTACAACAGCTTGTGCATTGCCTTGAGCTTCACTGATTACATAAGCACCGCGTTTGATGTCGTTCAGCTGTTGCTCATCACGCGCTTGGAATTTCAGGTTTTGACGGCTGAAAATCAGGCTGGACGGATGATCGGCTGCTTTAACGGCTTCAGACCACGCCACCAAAGATTCAACGGTATCGCATGGACGCCATACATCCATATTTGGAATTAGGCGCAGAGTGGCGGTTTGCTCGATAGGTTGGTGGGTTGGACCGTCTTCGCCCAAACCGATGGAATCGTGGGTGAACACAAATACAGGGTTGATTTTCATCAGTGAAGCCATACGCAAGGCATTACGCTCGTATTCGCTGAACATCAGGAAAGTCGCGCCGAATGGTTTCACACCGCCATGCAGGGTAAGGCCGTTCATGATTGCGCCCATGCCGAACTCGCGCACGCCGTAGTGAATATAGTTGCCGCCGTGTTCGCGGGTAACGGAAACGCTGTTTGACCAGTCTGTCAGATTGGACGGGGTCAAGTCGGCAGAACCGCCCACCAATTCAGGCAGCTCTTTGGCCAAGATTTCGATGCTGTTTTGGCTGGCTTTACGGGTGGCGATGGTTTCTGCTTTGGCGCACACTTCTTTTAATGCAGCTTGAACGTAAGCGTCGAAGTTTTCAGGCAGTTTTTTATCCATGCGGCGCACGAATTCTGCGGCTTCGGCAGGATATTTGGCTTGATATTGAGCGAAGAGTTCGTTCCATTCGGCCTCAAGTTTCGCGCCTTTTTCTTTTGCATCCCATGCAGCATAGATTTCTTGAGGGATTTCAAACGCAGGATAAGCCCAACCCAAATGTTTGCGCGTGGCTTCGATCTCGTCCGCACCCAAAGGCGCACCGTGGGTTTTATGGCTGCCTTCTTTATTGGCACTGCCTTTGCCGATTAAGGTTTTACAGCAAATCAGGGAAGGTTTGCCGGTTTCGGCTTTGGCCGCTTCAATGGCCGTCTGAATGGCATCAGTATCATGACCGTTTACATTTGGAATCACATGCCAGCCGTAGCTTTCAAAGCGTTGCGGAATATTTTCGGTAAACCAACCGTCCACTTTACCGTCGATGGAAATATTGTTGTCATCATATAAAACAATCAGTTTGCCCAAGCCCAAAGTACCGGCGAGCGAACAGGCTTCGTGCGATACGCCTTCCATCATACAACCGTCGCCCATGAAGACGTAAGTGTGGTGGTCAACGATGTTCAAGCCTTCTTTATTAAATTCGGCAGCCAAGATTTTTTCGGCCAAAGCCATACCCACTGCGTTGGCAATACCTTGTCCCAATGGGCCGGTCGTGGTTTCCACGCCGTCGGTGTAGCCGTATTCTGGATGGCCGGGGGTTTTGCTGTGCAGTTGGCGGAAGTTTTTCAGATCATCAATGGAGACGTTGTAGCCGGTCAGGTGCAACAGGCTGTAAAGAATCATGGAAGCATGACCATTGGAGAGGACAAAACGGTCGCGGTTGTAGAATTTCGGGTTGGCAGGGTTATGATTGAGGAACTTCGTCCACAACACTTCCGCCATTTCCGCCATACCCATAGGCGCACCCGGGTGGCCTGAGTTGGCTTTTTGTACGGCATCGACTGAGAGGAAACGGATTGCGTTTGCCAGTTGAGACATGGTTTGACCTTCCTTGGACAAGATTGGAAATATGAAAAAAGGTGTGCCGATTATCGCCTGAATCAGCCGTGCTTTCAAGGATAGCTTTTGATATTCGCTTTGTCAGACGGCCTGTTTCCACTCGGTTGCCCGAAACGGACAGGATAGATGATATTAACTGTTATTTCGTTTTGAAACAGTGCTTTATATATTTTTATCGTGTAAATAGCAAATCACTATAAGTTTGCATACAGACTGATTTGTAAACCTTTGAATACTGCCCTTTTCAGACGGCCCTACATCAAACGGCCGCAAGGAATCCATCGTTAAGACGAAGTCCCTCTTTTGCTTTGAATAGAGTCAAATGTTATGATTTGTATGCACGCGAAAGGCCGTCTGAAAATATTCACATCAAACTACTACCATGACAACAGGCTTGTGTGCACTTCATCAAGGAACACTGAAATGTCACCAGAAAACCAAGCTGAAAACACCACCCCCTCAACAGAAAAAACAGCAAAAGCTACTGCGCCCAAACCTTCCAAACCCAAATCCAGCGTGATTCAAATCCATCCCGAAGGCGAACGCATCCATCCCAAAAAGGCGGAAGGACGCTTTGCCAAACTGCGTATCGCCGCCGTATTGGCGACCCAGTTTGTATTTTACGTTATTCCATGGTTCAACTGGAGCGGCCGTCAGGCGGTTTTATTCAATATCCCTGACCGTCATTTCTTCATTTTCGGACTGTCGCTGGGTATGGGCGATTTGATTTACCTTGCCTTGCTGCTGATGATTTGCGCATTCGGATTGTTTTGGTGGACAACCATTGCCGGTCGTTTGTGGTGCGGCTATTCATGCCCGCAAACAGTTTACACCGAAATTATGCTGTGGATTGACAACTTGGTCGAAGGCGATAGAAACAAACGCCTAAAACTGGAAAAATCGCCTTGGAACTTTACTAAAATTCGCATTAAGGCCACCAAATACTTGCTGATTTTCCTTGTCTGCGCATGGACAGGTATCACTTTTGCAGGCTGGTTTATCCCGATCCGCCAATTTGTTCCCGATTTATTCACCGGAGCAGCAGGCGGCGGCGCAATGTTTGCCGCAGCATTTTACGGATTCATGACTTTCTTCTTCGCCCACATCATGCGCGAAAAAGTGTGTCTGCATATGTGTCCGTATGCACGTTTCCAAAGTGCAATGTTTGACAAAGACACGCTAATTATTTCTTACGATACCGAACGCGGCGAACCGCGCGGCGCACGCAAGAAAACCGTCAACAAAGAAGACAGCGGCTTGGGCGACTGCATCAACTGCACCATGTGCGTGCAAGTCTGCCCCGTCGGTATCGACATCCGAGACGGTTTGCAATACCAATGTATCGGCTGCGCGGCGTGTATCGATGCCTGCGATGAAATCATGGACAAAATGGGCTACGAGCGCGGCTTAATCCGTTATACGACCGAAGGCGCGTTGGAACACGAATACCCTGAAAGCGACATCAAAAAACGCTTGAAACGTCCGCGTGTAGCTGGTTATGGCGCAGTACTCCTGGTGGTCATCATCGCCTTCCTGGTCGGCATTTCCACCCGAAAAATGGTCGAAGTTGATATCCTGAAAGACCGTGGCGTCATGGTTCGCGAAAACAGCCAAGGCTGGTTGGAAAATGCCTATAACCTGCGCATTATCAACAATAGTGAAAACGAACAACTGATGACCGCAACCGTCAAAGGCTTTGATGAAATCGCGCTGACCGGCCTGCCTGAAAACGGTATTAAAATTGCGCCGCGGGAAACCGTTACCATCCCGGTACAGGTATCTACCATTCCCGAATACGCTGACAAAGGCAGCCATCCGATTGAATTTACCTTTATCTATCGCGAGACCGGCTCTGCCGACTCCAAACCGACTACTTTAGAAGAAAAAGCAACCTTTATCGGAGAATAAACGGTGTCCCCACAACCCAAAATCAAACCTTGGTACAAACATATTTGGCCCTGGGTGCTGATGGCCGGCCCCATCTTCGTCGTTATCGCCAGCGTTTCCATGTTCTTCGTCGCAAAAGAACATACGACAGACTTGGTGTCTGACGATTACTACAAAGACGGCAAACACATCGAAATCCAACTTCACCGCGATGAAGAAGCCGTTAAACGGCAAATTCAGGTGCAGGTCTTAATCAGTCCGGATATGAACGCCGCCAAAGTATTCGTCAGCGGACAATTCGATACCAAACAGCCATTAAACCTATTGTTGATGCACCCAACGCGCAAAGCCGATGACCAAACCGTCAAGCTGCGCGCCGTAACAGCCGAACCACAAAACGGCCGCATGGAATACGAAGCCGTCTTTAAACCTTTACGCCCAACCAATCATTGGTACCTGCGCGTTGAAGATGCCTCAGGCGTATGGCGTGTTGAAAACAAATGGATAGTCAGCCAAGGCAATGCAGTCAACTTGACACCCATGGACAAATTGTTCGACAACGGCAAACAAGCCGCTTCAGAAGAACAATAAATCCCATATTCAGGCCGTCTGAAAGTTTCAGACGGCCTGAAAATCTTTTTACCCTCTATCATTCTTTAAAATATGATTTTTTCCAATTGGCGCAGACTGACCGAAAACGAAGTCCGTATGGCAAAACAAGTTTTTGCGGACAGCATAAACTTCCACCGCATCAAAATATATCGCGGCATTCCACTTATACCCAACGCCAATACCGCCATTGCACCCAATGGAAACATATACTTTCCGCGTAAACACTGCCCCGAAGATTTCACTCAAGCCGGCATAGCCTACAAAATTTGGCTGATTCATGAGCTGACACATGTCTGGCAACACCAGCGCGGTCACAAAGTTTGGCTTTCCGGCCTATTCATCATGCTCAAAGGCGGATACAGAAAACGCAAAGCTTACGCCTACCCCATCCCCTTACCCCACATTAACCAATTAAATATCGAACAGCAGGCAGACCTTATTGCCCACTATTTCGCAGCTACTTTTCTACCCAAAAACATTTACACCCCGCAACAGCCTATTTTTCAGACGGCCTTAGCAGATTTTCTTCACAACCCACACGACAAAAATCTATGCCCAAGATACTTGTCGGCAAAAAAACAACACTTCAAAAAGCAGAGTGAACAAATAAGCTATAATGAACAACCCGACACATCATCCAAAAGATCCCAAACCATGCCTTGGAACATACCTATTTTACTTACCTGGATGCGCGTCCTATTAATCCCCGTGTTCACCATCCTATTCTATTTACCGAACACATGGATTCAACCACAAACCGTCAACTGGACAGCCGCCATCATCTTTGCACTTGCCGCTATTACAGACTGGTTTGACGGCTTTTTAGCACGCCGCTGGAAACAAACCTCCGACTTCGGTGCATTCCTCGATCCCGTTGCCGACAAGCTCATGGTTGCTGTTGCCCTACTTCTGCTCGTCAGCCTTGGTAGAACATACGCCATCTTCGCCATGATTATTATCGGACGAGAAATTACCATTTCCGCCTTGCGCGAATGGATGGCACAAATGGGCAAACGCGGCAGCGTTGCAGTGGCCACTATCGGCAAATTCAAAACTACTGCCCAAATGATCGCCATCTTCCTTTTGCTTATCGGTACGGACAAATATAACGACCCTTTCTATCTCATTGGTAACATATTGATGTTTATAGCATCTGTATTGACCATCTGGTCAATGTGCTACTACCTGAAAATGGCATGGAAAGAATTCAAATAAATTTTTTAAAAAATAAAAACAAAACACTTGACGCACGCGATTAAATCCATAATAATTGCGTCTTCTTCGATATACGAAGCAACAAATATCAGAGCGGGAATAGCTCAGTTGGTAGAGCGCAACCTTG
>NZ_KV831701.1:11096-20189 GCF_001837185.1 Neisseria sp. HMSC064D07
TCGCGAGTTCGAGACTCGTTTCCCGCTCCAGTTTAATTTCAGATGCACTCAAATGCGGGAATAGCTCAGTTGGTAGAGCGCAACCTTGCCAAGGTTGAGGTCGCGAGTTCGAGACTCGTTTCCCGCTCCATTAAATCATGCATCCGAATACGCGGGAATAGCTCAGTTGGTAGAGCGCAACCTTGCCAAGGTTGAGGTCGCGAGTTCGAGACTCGTTTCCCGCTCCAGTTTCAATACTACAAACACTCTAAAGTAGTTTATTTGGCGAGATAGCAAAGTGGTTATGCAGCGGATTGCAAATCCGTCTACGCCGGTTCGATTCCGACTCTCGCCTCCATCCATTTCATGGCGGGGTGGCAGAGTGTTTATGCTATAAGGGGTGCAACCCTTATATAGGCCGGTTCAAATCCGTGCCCCCGCCTCCAATCTATCAATTTATTGTCTACGCCCGGATGGTGAAATAGGTAGACACAACGGACTTAAAATCCGTCGGCCCTAAACCGGCCGTGCCGGTTCGATTCCGGCTCCGGGCACCAATAAATATCTGAATTTATTGAAAAACCTAAGATTCTAAATTTCTAATTGATAGCTTATTTGTATAGCTGTCTTTTTTATTTGTGCCTGATTTGTGTCTAACTTGCCCCATTTGTGTCAAATGTGACAAGCTCGTGCAAAACTTGAGCATGTTGATGAAGATGCTCAGGAGCCAAATGTGCGTATCTCTGCACCATCCTTAACGTCTTCCAACCACATACTTCTTGCAACACTCTCAATGGTACGCCACGCTGAACTAACCAATTTGCCCAAGTGTGCCTTAAATCGTGCCAAATAAAGTCTTCTATTTCTGCCAGTTCTAACGTCTTCTTCCAATATCAGCTGTTAATGCCGCTAATTGGTTTATTCCGCTTATTCACAAAAACAAATTTCTTATGCTTGCCTATCTGTCGCTTTAATACTTCAATTTAAAACAACACCCAGTACATTTCCAGCTTTCATTTCATCAGGATGATACCAACAGACCTTCCTGTCTAAATCAATCTGATTCCATGTCAAACCCAAACCATTTGCCTGTCGCAAGCCGGCATTTATACCAAATAATTAATTATCATATCAATACTCCAAATTGAAAATGTTTGAAGGTAGTAAAATTGACTTCGCCTCCTTTTTGTATTTGCCTATTAATATACCTTTTTGGACAACTGCGCTTTATAGCCCGCGCAAGATCGGCACATTAAATAAAGGCCGTCTGAAACGGTTTTTCTGTTTTCAGACGGCCTCTTGGCTCAAACCGTGAGAACCGCATGCGTGCGTTCCGCACACATCCTACTTGTTGAGTTTAGGTTTCATATAGGCCACGGCTTGCTTTCCAAATATGCTTTTATTTCATAAATTAGATTATTTATATTAGGGGAAACTACATTTCCTGTTTTTCCTATTACAAGTAGACAATTATATTTTATTGCCCAATCAATGGTTTTCTGAATAAATTTAGTATAATCAAATCTTAAATCAAGTTCACACTCTATATCATCTGGCCAAACGGTAAGACTATTACCAAAATTATCACAAAACATGATTGCGTCTTTATCCCAAGACTCTTTCAATTTAAGCTGTTTTTTTGCTTCATTTATTATTGATAATAATATAACATCATTATCGATAAAGTAATTTTCAAAACTTTTATTCTCATTAAAATTCTGAAAACCATTAGATCGATACTCATCAAGTATGATATCTTTATTTGCATTAAATTTATTTCTGATAGCAGCTGATGGGATAAGGTAGTACCGATAATTCCAAATTGCCATTTTTATTTACTCCTATAACGAGGTCTATTAACATTACCTGATTCATTCAAGACATCAATAGAATTTTTCCAATTAGTATTAGGAACGGGAAAGTCAACTTTTTTAAATTTTAATTCACGTATCCTTCCAAGCAAGCCGTAGCCTGCATTAAACCTGTGCAGGTAAGGTATGTGCAGTACGCACGCGAGCTTGAGTCTAATAAAAAAAGATCGTCTGAAACAAGTTCCCGGCTTTCAGACGACCTTTTGCCAAATATTATCGGCAGCGGCTCAATGCCAACTTTAAACCTGCTCCGATTTCTTCAGGGCTGTTATCCAATGATAAAATTACATCGTCTGCATCAATGGCATCCCACGCTTCCAGCTTGACATGGCGGCTCGGGCTGATTTTCAGGCAGCCGTTGTGCAGCCAAATATCCACGCTCATCATGTTTTTAAATAGGGCGCGTCTGGTTTTATAGCCCAAGTTCCCGCATAGGTTGGCAACCCAATCCTCATAGCGTTGCCGAAATTTTTCGGTATCAAAAAAATCTTGGTCTTCTGGACTGTCATAAACGAAAGTCCTGCTGTTTGTCAACGCTTGCAAGACCGTCGTGCCTAAAGTTTCATTGTCGGTATCCAATGGCAGGATATGGGGGGGATATAGGTGGTCTATTGCCGTTAACCCCAAACCTGAACATGTTTGAACAATCAGAGCTTCTTCATTAGCATAAAAAACTGCCCAATAATTTTGATCCTGTTTAAAAATCATTATTTGATCTCCGTAATTTTGACTGTAATGTTTCGATTTTTGCCATACTCTACCACACGTTGCAACTGCAATCTTTGCTCCTTATTAGTTTGTGCGGGTATGGCCAGATGGATTTCGCGCTGTTTGATCATGTCGGCCCTTAATGTCATACCCGAAAGGCTATGATGTTCAAAATTTGCCGTCTTAGAGTTGTGTCTACACCGCTTTGGATAATGGTTTTGCTAACCGTGCTGCCGATATGGGTGTGGCGGTAGGTTGCTTTTGTCTAATTGCTGTGGCGGCTTGTTGGAAGAAAGGCCGTCTGAAACCGTATTTGTTGTTTCAGACGGCCTCTTGGCTCAAACCCTGAGAACCGCATGCGTGCGTTCTGCACACATCCTTTTGTCAAGTAATATTAAGTGATAAAGCACATATGCCCAACCAGCCTTGTCAAGAGCTTCCAAAAGGCTGCTTGCGCAACATGACAAGCTACGGCTCGTTTAATTGAAACTCTCCTGATCTAAAAATTCTAACTCTATTTCCCGGCAAACTATATATATGCTAAAACCGGTCGGAAGATCATACCTACCGCCTATCAATTCCAGCGTACCTCCATAATCCAAGATTTCATCATCCTGCTTTAATTCTCCAAGCTCCAAGGTATTATCGATATTTATATCTTGGTTCTCCGTAGCGTATCCATAGATAAATTTCAGATAGCTGAACTGCTTGAATTTAATTTTTACCCAGTCTGAATAATTGGGGGTAGGAAGCTCTTGAGGTAAATCCGGATAATCCACACAATTGACGATAATATGAAATTCATCGCGGCAAGGGAAGTGCCGCCGCCGGCCAGTATGCCGCCGAGGTTGCCGGTCGTCAGTCCGCCTGCCGCCCCGTGCAGCATACTCCTGCCTATGCCGCCTTCTTTCCAGGTGTCGTAGCGGCTTTGGTTTTCGGCAAGGTAGGCGTTTACTTGGCCGAGTGTTGCGCGGATGGCGGCTTTTTCGGTTTCGCTGTCCGTGTTTTGCAGTTCGGCCTCCAGCAGTGTTTTGGCTGCCTGATACCGTTCGTAACTTTGGGTGTTACCGAGTTTGTCGGAAACGGCTGCTGTGGTTTGTGCGGCATTTTTGCCGAACTCCTGCGTTACTTCCCTTTGCAGGTTGATCTCTTTGGCAACCGCGTCTTTGTCGAAGCTGTTTTTCAGACGGCCTGTGTGTTGATCCGCAGTTTCGGTGTCGATGCCGGTGTAGATACGCGCTTCGGTTTCTTCGGCAGTCCTGCCGGTTCGGGCAAGTTGTCCCGCTTCGTCGGTGATGTGTATGTTGCGGGTGTTGATGCCGCTGCGGGTGGTGCTGTTTTTGCTGTCTCCATCGCTGCCGTAGCCTACTGATGAACTTGCGCCGTTTTTATCGGCTACGCTTGTCAGGTGTTTGTCTTGAGGCTTATTTTGTGCGCTCTGCCCCAGTGTTTTGCCGTTTACGGCAACGTTGGCACCCAATCCAAAACTTTCGCCTTCGTATCGGCTGTAGTTTTGAATGTCGCTATGGGTGAGGGTGGCCGTCTGAAAGCGGTTTTTGCCTTCGTCTTCTGCGCTTTGGCCAGACGTGATGATGCCGCCTGTTAGCCGGGTGTGCCCGCCTACTTGCACATCAAAGCCATCATCACCCGCAAACAATCCGCTTTGTTCGCTCACGCTGCGGTGTTCGGCGTTGATTTTGCTTTGGCTGTAATCGCCTGAGGCGGATGCGCCATAGCCTACGGTTACTTGGGCGCTGATGTTTTGTTGGCGGCTGCGGTAGTCGGCGGTGTCTTGTAGGCTTTCTATATTGAAGTTGGTGGCGCGTACGGTGATGCCTTTGCCTGTTACTTGTGCGCCTTTGATGTTGGTGTCGCCACCGCTCACAATAACGGTGGGACTGCCTGCGCTGCCGACATGGCTGTGGCGGTAGGTGGTTTGTTCGGCACAGGTTAAAACCATATCGGCAGATTATTTCAGGCTGCGTAAACTGCTGGATAGACGCATTTATGAGCTATGTGCCAAACATTGCGGGAAGCAAAATGAATGGCACATTTCTCTGGAAATACTGCATAGAAAATCGGGCAGCATGGCAACGCTGCGCCATTTTAGGCAGGCGATTAAGGAGTTGGTAGCCAGCAATGATTTACCCGATTACCGACTGACTTATGATGATAAGAAAGATATGTTGAAAGTGCGAAATCGGGATTTGTCTAAATTTCTCAAAAAATCACCATAGGCAGCCTGAAAGCATAAATTGAGGTTTTTCAAGCTGCCTAAATGTGTTTTTTAAAGCACCTATTTTTTATGGGTTGTAAATAATGCTGCACGTCCTTTATAAAAATCCAAGTTAAACAAATCAATATTAAAATGTTTGCAATATTCAGCAACCATATCAACCGTTAATCGCTCCTTTTTGATTCTTTTTTCATAGCTAGCTAAGTTCTCAAATTCAAAAGGTTTTCCGCTTTGTTCAAAAGTTGTTTTACTGGTTTCTTTATGCACCATAATCGTTCTACTTTCTACTGCATATTCTGAGATTTTATTTGCACCATTTCGCCAATGAAACATTACCGCACCAAATTCATCTTTCTTAAAATCTGGAGAAAGATATAAGCTGATATTCTGTATCCCCCATGTTTCGGATAGATAACTAGGTTGGCTAAATACGTCTGTACCACGATATCCATTTCCCATATATAAGCACCATTCAGAAGCAGTCTCTAAAATAATATATTTATTGGGGTATCTCTGCGCAAAAGGTTCCAACATTTTAATTTTATCCGACAAACTTAATTCATCAGATACTTTTTGATGATGTACCGTCCACCCCCATATTAGACCAAGCTCTTGCAATCTTTGCTCAAAGCGTAACACCATCTCATTAAATGGAATTTTAAAGAAACACAAATGAGTGGTATGAGGTTTATGATCTTGTAAAAAAAACTGTGGGTTATTCATAATCAATCTAACGTCCTTAAAATAACAATAGCATCTTTATCATTGCTGAATATTCTATCTGCGTGTGGTATTCCGCGCGATGAAGTGCTTCGATCGTACTCAATATACACTCTTTTACCTGATGGAAGCGTTGCTTGCAAGTCTGGGCGGCATATTCCTACGCGACAAAAATTTCCATACTACTAATCTACGTCAGCCCCAAAAACAAAGATTTGTTTTTTTCATTCAACATATCTATCCTAAATATACCATCGCTCCATTTAAATCCATCTTCAAAAATCCATTCTAAATATACTCTTAAATTAGAACGTGCATTATCACTTTTGCATAATGGAAATAAACCATACAAAAAATCAAATGCCTCATTACATGATTTAATTGAAAAATATTGCGATTCATCCGAAAGCATGGAAACAAAAGATTCGCTTTCATATTCGACAATCATAATTTTTACTAGAGTAAAAAAATCATTCTTACTTATTATGTTATTAATAGAACAGATCCAATAATAATCGGTTAATGTTAAATCTAAATCCTCATAAGGATGTTCCCCAAAAGAACTGGTTTTTTGAAATTCGGCATATTTAAACCTGTTATATTCAACAATTTTTTCTCTATCAATTTCAATATCATAAGGAAAAACGAATATAAGCTCGGCAATGTAGCTGGTCATTTCTTCAATATCATTCATTGTGATCACTTGCTATCTCTCCTCCTGATTGCATCATTCAAAGCTGGCTCAATGTTTTGTCGGAATTGATTTATTCTATTTAATAACGCTTGCTTATCGTTATCGCTTAATGTTGAGTTTTTAATTTTCCTTTCTAATTTTTTTGCTTTTTTTAAAAGATTTTCTGTCTTTTGGATATGGTTTGACGGATGTTTAACACCCACTTCCTTACCAGTTCTTGCATATTCCTCAAGTGCACCTTTTAAGCCTCCTCGACTTTCAGCCTCTCTGCCTGTGTAATTTGCAATTCCTTCAATATCAGAAATTTCATTTTCGTACTGCTTTTTGATTTCATTAAGATCGCGTTTAGGTTTTTCAGGTTTATCCGCGTTATTAGATACTTTATCTGTATCATCAGGCGTTTTATTAAAATTAGATTTCCTACCATTATCAACTACTTTATTATTATCAGTATTTTTGCTTACATCAGACTTACGAGGTGCAGGCAACGCCCTTTGTTCAGTCACCCCTGCATAACTAACATTTTTACCATTGGGCAAAGTTGCCTCCACTCCCTTGCCTGTTAGTCGTGCAATTGTCCCTGCCGGCAGGGTTGTTCCATTGGACAGATTCTGTGCCTGTGTGAGCTTAACGGTTTGATTAGGTATCAATGTTCCACTGGTAAAATCAAATGCTTTTCCATTTGGAACAATTGGTGCTTGTTTTTTTATTTCTGCTGCCAGTTGTGTAGCAGATAACTTACCTGCGCGGTACAGTTTATATTTGTTAGCCAATTTACTAGGGATACGTCCTGCTAGCTCCATTACTGGCAATTGATACCACATTAACCGTTGTTGGGTTGCATGGTTGTATTCATATATTCTACCTGCTTCAAAATCTCTCCCTTGTAAACGTAGCAGGGCTATACGGTTAGTCTCCATTTGTTGATCGTCTAGTGGGCCCACTTCATCACTGGCAGACGAATCATAGACGTATCTCGGCAAGGAAATTATGCCTTTCCCAATTATCTTTGGATCATTATGTGCATCGTTACTGCTATCTTTATAGCCTTGTTCCATTCCTCTTTTAAAATCCATTGAGGCATTACGGTTTTCAATCTGAATACTATGCAAGAATTTATTTATTTCGTTTTTGTTTTTATCGGTATAGGTACTAAATAATGTTTTTAAATTTCGGTCTTGATCTAAATATTCACGATTAGTAGCTGTAAAGAATTGATGACTTGCACCAAAATTATCTAGATAATGAAATCTAGATGTGTTTTGAGATAAAAACTGTTCTGCAAGTTCATTGCGTCCATGCAGTATTGCCCATTCGCTGTCCACCATCGCGGCAGCTGCGCGGTCTAGCTGAATTTGAGCCTCTCGGGGAGTTAAATTTAATCCTTTGTTTTTTAAATAGTTAATATATTTTTGTAGTGTATCTTTACTGTGTAACCACTTCACTTCATCAGGATGCAACTGGCGATTAAACCAATCCGCATTCGCCCCCGCAACCGCCGCACCCGTGCTTCCACCCGTCAGCGTACCAATCGCTGCGCCTCCTAGGGTGTCTGCCAGTAATTGCCCTGCGCCACCAAATTTGTCGCCTACTTGGTTTAAATAGGGTGCTGCTAGCGATGAGGTGCCTGCTCCTACTGCGCCTTGTGCATCACCTGTTAAGAGTGCTCCTACCCCTGCGTGGAGCGCAGCTCGCCCTAATCCGCCTTCCTTCCATGTGTTGTACTCTGTTTGATGGTCGGATAGGTATTGGTCTGCAAGGACGATTTGTTGTTGCAGTTGGGCAATTTGCTCAGGGTTTTGCGCGTCTTTTAATTGCTCTTGTAAATTTGCTTTGGCGATTTGAATGCGCTCGTAGTTCTGTATATTGCCCAGTTTATCTGCTGTCCATGCAACAGTTTGAGCGGCAACGGGGGCAAATTGTTGTGAGACATTGCGCTGCAAATCCAGCTCGCTTTGCACTTTGTCCGCATCAAATCGGTTTTTCAGGCTGCCTGATTGTTGGCCGGCATCCTCGGTGCGGATGTCGGTGTACGCCAGTTGCGCGGCTTTGTCTGTGCCGTAGCCTGTTTTGGCGAGCTGTCCTGCCTCATCGGTGAGGATGATGTTGCGGGTGTTGATGCCGCTTTTTGTGATGCTGCTTTGACTGTCGCTGTCGCTGCCGTAACCTACTGATGAACTTGCGCCATTTTTATCGGCTACGCTTGTCAGGTGTTTGTCTTGAGGCTTATTTTGTGCGCTCTGCCCCAGTGTTTTGCCGTTTACGGCAACGTTGGCACCCAATCCAAAACTTTCGCCTTCGTAGTGGCTGTGGTTTTGAATGTCGCTGGCAGTAAGGGTGGCCGTCTGAAAAAGGTTTTGTCCTTTGTCTTCGGCACTCTTGCCGGAGGTGATGATACCGCCCTTGAGGTCTGTCTTATCTCTGACTTTGATTTGATAGCCGTCTTCTCCGGCATAAATACCGCTTTGCTCGGTTACAGAGGCATGGTCTGCTTTGACTTTGCTTTGGCTGTAACTGCCGCTTGCACTGAATCCGTAACCGACGGTAACTTGGACATTGCCGTTTTGCTGTTTGCTCTGATAGGTTTCAGTATCTTGAACACTTTCTATATGCAGGTTGCGCGTATCTGCCTGTACGCCTTTGCCGATGAGCTGCGCACCTTTGAGGGTGGTATCCCCGCCGCTTCGGATAATCGTTTTGCCGGCCGTGCTGCCGATACGGGTGTGGCGGTGGGTTGCTTTTGTCTGATTGCTGTGGTGGCTTGTTGAAAGAAAGGTCGTCTGAAACCGTATTTGTTGTTTCAGACGACCCTCTTGGCTTAAACCCTGAGAACTGCATGCGTACGTTCCGTACACATGCTACTTGTTGAGTTTAAGTTTTATATG
>NZ_KV831701.1:20289-84787 GCF_001837185.1 Neisseria sp. HMSC064D07
CACATGCTACTTGTTGAGTTTAAGTTTTATATGGATTACGGCTTGCTTAATTGGCTTTGGGGAGTTTTAAGCCTGTGTACGTAATGTAATTAGGGTTTACTTACTCTAAAATATAATTAAATTTTTCTTCGAATCCATAATCCTCATCTTGTTTCTTAACTCTTTCTAAAACCTTTACTATTTCAATAAATATATTTTCTAATTGATTTTTTGAGAACATAGCATCTTTCCATACCAAAGTAATCGGTCGTTCTACATTTTTGCTTAATAAATCCCACAGAGCATCAAGATTGTTCCCATAATAATCTTGTATAGAAAATATTTTTGAAATTTGATTATGAAAATCTTGTTCCGTATAAATTTTACTACCGATAATCTCTAATTGCATAAGTTATACTCCTATTTCCAAGTTCCAATTTGTATTGCAGAGATATAATGATCAGTTGTTATATAGCAATCCATCATTGGAATATAACAATCTAGTACCAGCCTGATTCGATCTTGACATAGTGTTTATTAAGCTAATGTTCGCTTCATACCATATCCTACCCTGTTTAGCAGGTAAAATATTTGTAGAATTTACAAAATATCTCCCCTATGTTGCCTATATGGATGTGGAGGTAGGCTGCTTTTGTCTGATTGCTGTGGCAACTTATTAAAAGAAAGGTATTTGTTGTTTCAGACGACCTTTTGGCTCAAACCTTGAGAACCGCATGCGTGCGTTCTGCACACATGCTACTTGTTGAGTTTAAGTTTTATATGGGCTATGGTTTGGATTTCCAAATGCGCTTGTTATTTAAAAAAAGAAAAATAAACCTGTCTGTTTGGAAATAGCCAGCTGAGTTAAAAATAAAATATTTTGATATATTCTAAGAGGGATATCTGTCAATGCCTGATGGGAATTATCTTGTAAAAAATTTTTTAGAATAATTAATTTTCTTAAATCAATTATTTTTTCATCCTCATAATCATCTATATATGTATCTATTATCTCATTTATTTTATCGAAGAAATTTTTCTCAAATAACAAATTAACCTCTTGTTCTGAAAGTTTAAATACATATAGTTCATTATCATCAGCTTGATCGTAATCTAATTTTTTCATGGCTTCAACACTTAAAGGGACAACTATCTGTTTCATATCAATGACTCCTTATCTTAAAATGTGTTATTTCATTATATTCAGCTTGAGTGCGTCCCTGCTGCTTACCATTCGTATTAATTTTAGGGGCTTTACTAGATTAGCAGATATGCTAACCTCGAAATATGATTATAACATACTGAAAATTAAAGAAAAAAGTACAGAGGGATAATCTAGTACAGTCCCTAAATATAAATAGACTAAAAAACTTCCAGTCATTTTTATTTTACTGGTTATAGCATCGTCTCATTTCATCTATTCACACCTATAATATCTCAACAGCTTTTACAAATACTCCAGCAGATCCACTGCTACCCTATCTAAGCCTTTTTGAAACCTTTGTTGTAAAAAACGCTATTTCCATTCTTATCGAATAAAGGCAAATTTATAATTTTAAAGCCTCCCAAAATGATGAGGCCGTCTGAAAATCCTTTTTCAGACGGCCTGCAAAGAGACTAAACCAAGTTCTCCAGCATCCATTTAACGTAACGGCTGACGCCTTGTTTTACATCCAAGAATTCTTCTTTATACCCGGCTTCGCGCAGCTTGGTGATGTCCGCTTGAGTAAAGCTCTGATATTTGCCTTTAAGTGCATCTGGGAATGGGATATAACGGATAAGTTCTTCTTCAACCAACTCTTTCAAACTCATTTCAGGCTTGCCTTCGGCTGCACGGCAAGCGTTGACGGTTGCGGCGGCAAGCTCGTTAAATTGTTGGCTACGGCCTGTACCGAGGTTAAAGATACCTGAAAGCTCAGGATGATCGAAGAAGTAAAGGTTAACCTTGGCAACGTCTTCTACGCTGACAAAGTCGCGTGTTTGCTCGCCGTTACCATAGCCGTCATTAGCGCCAAACAGATTAACATAACCATGCTCGCAGTATTGGTGGAAATGATGGAAGGCGACTGATGCCATACGCCCTTTGTATTGTTCCTGTTGTCCGTAAACATTGAAGTAGCGGAAGCCGACAACTTGGGCGGTCAAGCCTTCTTCCATTCGGCGGCGCAATACTTGGTCAAACAAGAATTTAGAGTAGCCATACACATTGAGCGGTTTTTCCAGTTCGCGCTCTTCGCGGAAGGTTTCTCCCTTGCCATACACTGCGGCGCTGGAAGCATAAAGGAACGGAATACGCTCATCCTGACACCAGTCCAAGAGATCGAGCGTGTACTGATAGTTGTTGTCCATCATATAAAGGCCGTCATGATTCATGGTATCGGAACATGCGCCTTGATGGAAAACGGCTTCGATATCGTCGTAAGGCAGAAGATGGCCGCGCACTTGGCGGATAAATTCGTGTTTATCGAGATAATGGGCAATTTCACACTCGGCAAGGTTTTTAAATTTTTCGCCTTTGCTCAAATTATCGACGGCAACAATGTCGGTAATACCGCGTTGGTTAAATGCTTTGACGATGTTGCTGCCGATAAAACCGGCCGCGCCTGTTACGATAATGGTCATAATGAATTTCCTTTATTTTGATTTTTCAGACGGCCTTGAAGAAATCATGCCGTCTGAAAATAAAAACTTGTCTGTCTGGATTATTTTTCAACTCTATTTTCAGACAGCCTTTAGATTTTAAGGCCGTCTGAAACAGCAATTATTGCTCTTCCAATGCCTTGGTCAATTCGGCAAACGAGCAAACCGCCGTACCAAGTTTTGCCACGACAACCCCTGCCGCAGTATTGGCAAGGTGCATCGCTTCAGGCATGGTATAACCAGCGGCCAAACCCAAGCCCACTCCGGCAATAACAGTATCGCCCGCACCCGATACATCATAGACTTCTTGGGCCCGTGTAGGCTGATAAATCGGCTCACCCTCATTGAACAGGGTCATACCCTCTTCACTTCGGGTCAGCAAAATCGCGATCAAATCAAGATGACGGCGCAGGTTTTGGGCTTTGTCGGTCAAATCATTTTCGTTTTTCCAGCTGCCCACCACTTCTTTCAATTCTGCGCGATTCGGCGTAATCAGCGTAGCACCGGCATATTTTTCGTAATCATCGCCTTTCGGGTCGATTAAAACGGGTTTACCGGCCTGTTTCGCCCAATCAATCATATCGGAAATATGCGACAAACCGCCTTTGCCGTAATCTGAAAAAATAATGGCATCGTATTCAGGCAACACTTCTCGATATTGATGCTTGATTTGTTCCAACACCTCACGATGAGGCGACTCTTCAAAATCAAGTCGGATAAGCTGCTGGTTGCGGGCAACAACGCGCAATTTGACAGTAGTCGCAATTTGCTTGTCGCGCATCAGATAGGAAGCAACGCCGTCTTGCACCATCAATGCGTCCAGCGCATCTGCAGCTTCATCATCGCCAGTCACGGACAACAGCCCTGCTTTGCCGCCCAATGAGGCGATATTGCGCGCAACGTTTGCCGCTCCGCCCGCCCGCTGGTCGATACGGGCGATTTTCGCCACCGGTACAGGAGCTTCAGGAGAAATACGGGATACATCGCCAAACCAATAGCGGTCAAGCATTACATCGCCGACAACAAGGACTTTGGCTTGTACAAAACGAGATTTGAGGGTTTCTTGTTGGAACTTGGTGGGCATTTTATGCACTCCAAAATAAGTTGTTTTATATGTGTGAAAACTTCAATATATTCTCAACACTTATCTGGCAGATTTACTGATTAAAAATAAAATCTGACTTTTTATTATTCTTCAAAGTCGAAAGGAGACCAATCGGCAACAGGAGAAAAACAATCCTCTCCTTCTTTTTTCTCAAAAACACTACCAATATCCATCCAAAACAGCTCCCCAATATCTGCTTGATAATGAGTAAGCCGCGTTAAACTATGGAAAGAGAAATTTTCAGGATTATTCGTGTATTCATTATCTTCTGTTCCGGAAAATACTCGCCATCCACTGTCAAATGGTAAATTTCCTTGATACTCCCGATACATGAATCTAATAGGAAGCCCTTCTTTGACAATTTTATGTGATACGATTGCATACCATCCAACAGGTGCATCCGTTACAAGCAAATCATCTTCTGGAAATGCATCAAGATCAAAAATATTACTCACATCTAGACTACATTGAGACATCGGATAAATTCCTTTCCAAGCTAAAATTTTCTGGCTATTTATCTACCGTATCAAAGTGAGGTAGTTTCTTTGAACAACATCAAAATTGTTATACTTAAGCATTCGCCACGCGGTTCACTTCACGCAATACGGCTACCGGATCGGCAGCTTTGGTTACCGGACGGCCCATTACCAAATAGGTTGAACCGGCAGCTAATGCTTCGGCCGGTGTCATGATGCGGCGTTGATCGTCGTTATTGCCGGCAACATCTAAGCGGATGCCCGGTGTGACCAAGACAAAATCCTGCCCCAATTCACGGCGCAGCGGCGCGGCTTCTTGGGCGGAACATACCACGCCGTCCAAGCCTGAACTTTGCGCCAGTTTCGCCAAGCGGATGACTTGTTCTTCAGGGGCGATGTTCAAACCGATTTCTGCCAAGTCGCTTTGTTCCATGCTGGTCAACACGGTTACGCCGATCAAAAGCGGCTTGGTTTGATATCCGGCAACGGCTTCTGCTGCTGCTTCCATCATGCGGCGACCGCCCGATGCGTGCATATCGACCATCCACACGCCCATATCGGCGGCAACTTTACAGGCCTGAGCGACTGTATGGGGAATATCGTGGTATTTTAAATCGAGGAAAAGTTTGAAACCTTGATTGATTAAACTTTCTGCCAAATTGCGGCCGGTTGCGGTAAACAGCTCTTTGCCGATTTTGATTTGACACAATGTCGGGTCAAGATTGCGGACAAATCCGAGCGTATCTTTTTCGTTGGCAAAATCGAGGGCGACGATGACGGGAGTACGTTGTTGCTGAGTTTGGAAGTCGGAGATCAAGGGATTCATAAGATGCCTGCGGATAAACGGTTATAGCTTCGATTTTAACAGCTTTTGTACACAAAAGGCCGTCTGAAAGTATTTTTTCAGACGGCCTCATGATTTTACTTCGGCAAAACTTATTTGCCCAAACCTTTCAGTACTTCGGCTTTCACGGCCTCTACCGGTTGAGTGCCGTCGACTTTGATGTATTTAGGCGCGTGTTCGCCTTCCAGTTTGCTGTAAAAATCAACCAAAACTTCGGTTTGCTCGTGATAAACGGCAAGGCGTTTTTTCACGGTTTCTTCTTTGTCGTCGTCGCGTTGAATCAAGTCTTCGCCGGTTACGTCGTCTTTGCCTTCGACTTTAGGCGGATTGTAGGTAACGTGGTAAGTACGGCCGGAAGCCAAATGCACGCGGCGGCCGCTCATGCGGTCGACAATCACGCTGTCAGGTACGTCGATTTCAACTACGGCATCCAAATCCACACCAGCTTCAACCATGGCTTCGGCTTGTGCCAATGTGCGTGGGAAACCGTCAAACAGGAAACCGTTTTTGCAGTCGTCTTGGGCAATGCGCTCTTTAACCATACCGATAATGATGTCGTCGCGAACCAAACCGCCTTCATCAATGATTTTTTTTGCTTCCAAACCCAGCGGAGTGCCTGCTTTGATGGCAGCGCGGAGCATATCGCCGGTAGAGATTTGAGGAATGCCGAATGCAGCAGTGATGAATTGAGCCTGTGTGCCTTTGCCGGCGCCTGGTGCGCCCAACAATAATACTTTCATGATGAGTCCTTCTTGGTTTATGGATTTGATGTTTGTTTAATTCTACACGCCTTGCGTTTATCGTTCAAAACTGCAGACGGCCTGCTCTGCGCCAAAGTGCTGCCACGCATCATCGCGCATTTCGATAAACCAGCTGTCTTCGGGGAAGCGTTCCAATGCGTCTTTCAACGTGGAAAGTAGGTTTTGGGACAAGGCTTTTGCCAAATATTCTTCCTCGTTGGCTTCTGCCGCTTTGTCAGGCTGTTGCGCCAGACCGATTGCACGGGTTTGATGGCCATGAGCCAAATAGTTGAGCGCAATGATTTTTTGTGCCCAAAGCTGCGGAATATCGGGATTGTCTTGCAACAATACCGACAAAATCGATACGGCAACGGTCAAGCGTCCGCCGTTCATGCGTAAATCTAAAGACTGGTTGGGCGGCAGGGTGCTGAGTATTTCTGCCATGCGAAACCAAAATTCGCCGCTAGCCTCGTCGGGCGCAGCCACTTTCAACATTTCGTAGTTGAACTCTTGATCGTCGTCTTTGACCAGCAAAGCGACATCGGCAAGCAGTTTTTGTTCGTCACGGCTCAAATGGCGTAAATCATTCATGTTTTTTCCTTTCAGACGGCCTCGAACACAGCCCTTACCCTGTCCAAATCTTCCTGCGTATCCACGCCGGCGGCTGGCGCTTCTTGGACAATTTCAACAGCAATCGGATAACCGTGCCACAGGACGCGCAATTGTTCCAGAGATTCAATGGTTTCCAAAGGAGAAACTTCCATTTCCGAATAGCGTTGCAGGAAACCTGCACGATAGGCATAAATGCCGATGTGGCGCAAAACAGCTGTTTCTGAAGGTAATTCGCGTTTTTCGGCGCGCATGGCGTCGCGCGGAAAAGGAATCGGGGCGCGGCTGAAATAGATGGCGTTGCGGTTTTTGTCGAGGACGGCTTTGACAACGTTAGGATTCATAAACTCGTCAAAATAGTGCAATTCGTGGGCGGCCGTCGCCATTTGCACGTTGTTTTCCACTAAGACTTCGGCGGTGCGGTCGATGAGTTCGGGGGCAATCAGCGGCTCGTCGCCCTGTACGTTGACGACGACCAGATGTTGCGGCAGTTTTAGTGCGGCGGCGGCTTCGGCAAGGCGCGTCGTGCCGCTTTCGTGTCGGTTTGAAGTCATAACGACTTCGACGCCGTGCGCCTGACAGGCTGCATGAATATCGGGATGGTCGGTGGCAACGACGACGCGCGCGGCTTTGCTTTTTGCCGCCTGTTCGGCAACGCGCACGACCATCGGTTTGCCGTGAATATCCGCCAAAGCTTTTCCGGGCAGGCGCGATGAATCCAGCCGCGCCGGAATCAATACGACAAATTCGGTCATGCTTTGAGTTCCTCTTCGCTCAACGCTCGTGCTTCGTTTTCCAGCATATAGGGAATGCCGTCTTTAATCGGATAAGCCAGCTTCGCCTGACGGCTCCACAATTCCTGTTTGTCCTGATGATATTCCAGCCTGCCTTTGGTAACGGGGCAGACGAGGATGTCTAAGAATTTTTTTTCCATGGGGTTTCTTTCGGGTTTGATAAATTGGAGGTCGTCTGAAATATTTTCAGACGACTATAATTTATTTCTTATGCTTTTTTTCAACCTGTTTGGCTTGTTTGCAGCTTGCATCAGGGTTTTTGCCGCCGCACATGATACCTTGTATCTCTTTCGCAAATTCAGGCATATGACGCTGTACAGCTTTCTCTGTTAATGTAAATCCAAACGTCGTTATTTCACTCATCGCTTGATTGAACATAAGAGGTGTCTTGGCAACAATAGCCTGCCCGATAGGCGAACTATAAAAGGCAATCATGCTGTCAACTTCTTCTTGAGTGTATGTTGATTTGGCATTCTTTAATAAAGTATTGCGGACAGCCTGCTTCATTTCGGGTGTCATCAAATCTCTCAAAACATTCTCGCGATAACGGTCAATAGCTTTTGCCATTTGTTCTTTTTTCGCTTCAGGTACGTTGGCAAGGGCTTTATCTGCATATGGTTTAAATTCAATATTGAAACCATCAATCATATTTTTTTCCATATCCCGGTCGAAATTCTGCGTATCCAACCAACGCTCCAGCGACGCATCGCTGGGTGGGGCGGCAAATGCGTTGGCACACAATGCCAGCGCGGCGATGGGCAATAATAAGGTTTTCAGTTTCATCTTTTTCTCCTTTTCAATAAAAAAATATTTTCAGATAGTCGGAAAATTATTTGGCACAATTCGGCAAATGTTTGTTGCCTTTGCATAAAATACCATGTGTTTGCTCCTCAAAAGCAGGCGTATATTTATCGCTTGCATTGAGGTAATTTTGACTCATGGTTTTGTGGATAATCTCATCACTCAGCTTATCGAAATGCTTAATTTTCTCGAGCGCAGACTTACCGACACCATGCCCAAATGCTTCAGTCATCTTTTCTATATCCGATTGGCTCAACATATCCTCAAGATTTCCACCATGCTGTTGTAAATTTCTTATCTTTTTCAAAATATTTTTTCCCTGAGACGAAGAGAAAAAACGGTTGGTTACATCGACTTCTTCTTGTGTAAATACTTTCTGTACGGCACGCTTTTCTTCATCCAACCATTGTTTTTTTAACTCAGGGCGGCTCAAATCGTCTTGCATATTTTTCATATAACGGCTGATGACTGCCTTCATCTGCGCTTTTTGAGCTTTGGGCGTCATCGTTAACAAGCGTTCATTGTCTTCTTTATTCACCATCTCCAAAGAACGTTGTACTTTCTCGCTATAATTATTGCTTATCCCTTGAATATCCAACCATTTCATTGCAGATTCATCACTGGGTTTAGCAGCCAGGCTTTGAGTGGATACAAATAAAGCTGCGCAAGCGACCAACAAATATTTTAACTTCATGATTTACTCCTATCGCGTAGTTTGAAGATCATCTTTAAAACATCTGTGAAACATCCATAAGCATTTAGATTGAAACATTCGCGGATACAAACGCCGCCAAGTCCGGCTCAATTATCGCATAAACAGGCAAGACCCACACATGATTCAGGCCGTGGCCGTCTGAAAATTTGACCGCATCCTTTTCCGTGATAATCACCACATCTGCGTCCGGCAAATCCGCGGCCGTAATATCTGCATGATCAGGCAAGGCAACGGTTTGTTTTAAAGCAATATTCATGCTTTGCAACGTATTGAAAAAACGCTCCGGCTTGGCAATACCGGCAACGGCGGCGACGGTTTGATTTCCCAAACCCGCCAAATCCAATTTTTCAGACGGCCTGTTCAAACGGTAAATCTGCCCTGTTTCAATATGGCTGGCAAACATATTTTCAGACGGCCTAAATGCCGTATCTACTTTTCCTCCACTGACAACGACCGCATCAACGGAAGCCAATCGAGACAAAGGTTCGCGCAAGCTGCCGTTGGGCAGTAAATCCAAATTGGTGCGTCCTGTATCTGCCGCCGGGAAGACGGCAATTTCCATATCGCGTTGCAAGGCATAATGTTGCAAGCCATCGTCGGCCACAATCAATTCAAGCTCCGGATACGCCGCAAGCAATGCCCTGCCTGCTTCTGCACGGCTGCTGCCTACCGCCGTCGGCGCACCGATTTGGCGAAACAGTAATAAAGGCTCGTCGCCTGCATCTGCCACACTGCTGGCTGTATTCAATACATGAACCGCCTTACTCTTGCGCCCGTAGCCTCGGCTGATGATACCGACCTTAACACCCTTTTCCTGCAAGCCCGACACCAGCGCGGCGACTATCGGCGTTTTCCCTGTTCCGCCTGCATGGATATTACCGACCACCACCACAGGCACAGGCAATTTTTCGCTTTTCAGACGGCCTGAAACAAGATCATCGCGCCGTTTCGCTGCAATTTTGGCAAACAGCTTGGACAATGGTTTTAACAGCAAAGACAAAAACGGATTGGGGGATTGCCAATGGCGTTCGATAATTTGGTGGAGTTTGGGCATACGCACGGCTTTTGAAGCGAAAATCAAACGATAATATAACACAAGCCCGACCAGACAAGGCCGTCTGAACATGCGGCTTTGATAATATTAAAACAAAGGGCGCAAGTTTCATAAAAACGAATAAAACGAATCGCTCTAAAACCTTTATAATTCAACTTTCCAAAATTTTTCCTGTTTCGCAATGTCCGAACTCTTCGCGCCCTCCTCCATTTCTGTATCCGAACTCAACGCCCTTGCCAAAGCCTTGCTGGAAGACCATCTCGCAGGCTTGTGGATTGCCGGCGAAGTATCCAATCTAACCCGTGCCGCCAGCGGACATTATTACTTCTCGCTCAAAGACAGCCGCGCGCAGGTGCATTGCGCGATGTTTAAGGGTGCAGCCATGCGCTTGGCGAAGCCTTTGAAAGAAGGCGACCATATCGAAGTATCAGGAAAAATCAGTATTTATGAAGCGCGGGGCGAATTTCAAATTACCGTAAACGAAGTACGGCTCAAAGGTTTGGGGCAGCTTTACGAAGCCTATGAACGATTGAAGGCGCAGTTGCAGGCGGAAGGCGCGTTTTCAGCGGAACGCAAGAAACCTCTGCCCGCCCGTCCGCAATGTATCGGCATCGTCACCAGCCTGGCGGCGGCGGCTTTGCGCGATGTCGTGACCACCTTAAACCGCCGCGCGCCCGAAATTCCCGTTATCGTTTATCCGTCGCCCGTACAAGGCACAGGCAGCGAGTTGCAAATTGCCCAAGCGATTAAAACCGCTTCGCAACGCGCCGAATGTGACGTACTGATTGTCTGTCGTGGCGGCGGCAGCATCGAAGACTTGTGGGCATTTAATGAAGAGCCGGTCGTGCGCGCCATCGAAGCCTGCGCGATTCCCGTTGTCAGCGGCGTAGGACACGAAACCGATTTCACGCTCGCCGATTTTGTTGCCGACGTACGCGCACCCACGCCGACCGGCGCAGCGGAACTGGTCAGCCCCAACCGCCAAGAATCGTTACACCGCCTCGCCCAAGCCCAAGGCCGTCTGAAAACTGTTTTGGAACAACGCTATTTCGATGCCAGCCAAAAACTCGACTGGCTGGCGCGGCAAATCCGTCATCCGCGCCAAAAACTTGACGAGCAACGCGCCTCAATCAGCAAGCTGGCGCAAATGCTGTCTTACTCGATGACGCAAAACCTCCGCACCCATACCGCCCGTTTTGAACGCCAAACCCAAACTCTGAAGCATTGCCGTCCTGATGTTTCCGTTTACAAAAACAACATCACCCACTTTCAGACGGCCCTGTCGCATTCCTTCCGCCAGCTGCTTGCCCACCGCCGTCAAAGCCTGACCGCCCAAGCTGCATTGCTCGAAGCTGTCTCGCCGCAACATATTCTGGAGCGCGGTTTCTCCGTCGTCAAAAACACTCGCGGACAAGTCATCCGCAATGCCGATACGTTGAAACAAGGACAGAAACTGCACATCACTTTTGCCGACGGTGAAACCGACGTACGCGTGACCAAAGAGCAGGCGCAGGGCGAGTTGTTTGACTGATGGAATAAAGGCAGTCTGAAACTTTATGCGATTGAAGTGAAACTATGTCTGCCTTTTAAAAATCCTTAACCTGCCAATGCGGTATAATGCCTCATCTGCACACGCAGCATATACGGAAACATTATGGACAACTCACAAAATACAGAAAATCCGATTCCACCACGCAACTCCATCCGCAAAAACAGCATTTACCTGCTGCCCAATTCCTTTACCATCGCCGCGCTGTTTTGCGCGTTCTTCGCCATTACCCAGTCCATGCACGGACGTTATGAAACAGCGGCGATTGCAGTTTTCCTTTCCATGCTGCTCGACGGCATGGATGGACGCGTTGCGCGGCTGACCAACAGCCAAAGCGCGTTCGGCGAGCAGCTCGACAGCCTCGCCGATATGGTCAGTTTCGGCGTCGCGCCTGCCCTGATTGCCTACAAATGGCAACTTTGGCAGTTTGGCAAAATCGGCTATTCCGTCGCCTTTATCTACTGCGCCTGCGCCGCCCTGCGTTTGGCACTGTTCAACACGCTTATCGGCAAAGTCGATAAATGCTGGTTTATCGGTGTTCCAAGCCCGACCGCCGCTGCGTTGATTGTCGGCCTGATTTGGGTCAACCACAGCGTCGAGCGTTTCCCCGGCGTGCATTGGTGGGCATTGGGTATCACCCTGTTTGCCGGCATTTCCATGATTGTGCAGATTCCGTTTTGGAGCTTCAAAGAAATCAACATCCGCCGCCAAGTACCGTTTATGGGCATGGTGTTGGCCGTGTTGGTATTGCTGCTCATCAACTGGAAGCCTTCGCTCGTCCTCTTCTTGTTTTTCCTCGGTTACAGCCTGTCCGGTTATGTGATGGCAATCATCCGTTGGTTTAAAAAACGCCATAAAACACACAAACACGACAAGGCCGTCTGAAATGTGGTCTTGGGACATCATCCTTTCCCTGCTCGCCGTCGGCAGCGCATCGGGCTTTATTGCCGGACTGTTTGGCGTAGGCGGTGGCACGCTGATTGTTCCCGTTGTCTTATGGGCATTGCAACTGCAAGGCATAGGCGGCCACTCCTATGCCCAGCATCTTGCCATCGGCACTTCCTTTGCCGTCATGGTGTTTACCACCTTCTCCAGTATGTACGCCCAACATAAAAAACACGCCATCGATTGGGCGACCGTCCGCCGGATGACGCCGGGCATGATACTCGGCGTACTCCTCGGCGCGGTGTCGGCAAAATATATGCCGACGCTGGCTTTGCAGGTTTTCTTTATTGCATTTCTTGCATTTATCGCACTTAAAACCCTACGCGATTCCAAACCCAAACCTTCGCGCACCCTGCCTGCCCTCCCCGGCCTGACAGCCGTCGGCACGCTTTTTGGGGCGGCTTCAAGTTGGGTCGGTATCGGCGGCGGTTCGCTATCCGTTCCATTTCTGCTGTATTGCAACTTTCCGGCACACCGTGCCATCGGCACATCTTCAGGTCTGGCATGGCCGATTGCGATTGCCGGTACCATCGGCTATTTTGCCAACGGTTTACATGTTGCCAACCTGCCTGAAGGCGCGGCAGGCTTTATCTATCTTCCGGCTGTGGCCATATTGAGCGTTGCCACCATCCTCTTTGCTCCGCTCGGCGTAAAAACGGCGCACAAGCTGCCCGCCCGAAAACTCAAAATCGCTTTCGGCATTATGTTGCTGCTGATTGCCGCCAAAATGGCTTGGAATTTGATACATTAAATCTTTCTTGTGAAAAAGGCCGTCTGAAAATCTTTCAGACGGCCTTTTTGATTGCAAAACAACAAACTAAATAAAACCTTTTTACCTTACCCGATTTGCCCCATTGCAAATACAGCCAAGCGCCATATCGCCCATCCTGCCACCAACAATCCGGCGCACAAACGAACCATGCGTTTTTGCAAAAAGGTTTTCAACTGCGCTGCAAATATGCCCATCGCAAGCAGGTTCGGCAATGTCCCCAATGCAAACGCCAGCATATACAGTCCGCCGTGCAAAGCATTGCCGCTGCCCAAAGCATACAAAGACGCGCTGTACACCAAACCGCAAGGCAGCCAGCCCCAAAGCACACCCACGCCGAAACAGGCAGGCACCGATTTAATCGGCAGCAATTTGTTCAGCAACGGATTCAGGCGTTTCCATATCGGTTTGCCGATGCCTTCGATTTTGGTTGCGGCAGTCGAAATACCGGCAAGATACAGCCCGAGCAAAAGCAGCAAGACATTGGCGGCAATATACAAACCGTTTTGAACCGCACGCGTATCGTCCAAGGAAATGCCGACCTGCCCGACCAAGCCGACCAACAGGCCAATGACGACATAGCTGCTGATGCGCCCCAAGTTCAACAATACAATCAGCCCGATTCGGTTTAAATGTGGCGGCAGCTGCAAAGCAAATGCGCTGCTCAATCCGCCGCACATACCGACGCAATGCGTTCCGCCAAAAAAGCCGAGCAGAAAAAGAGTAAGAAATGTGATTTCTTGATTCATGGTTTTTAATGATTCAAACGAATGGATGAGGCCGTCTGAAACTTTTCAGACGGCCCTAAGAATGCAGGACAGGCTTTGCCACCCACCCTCTTCACGCTTTAGAAAAGCAATTAACTGCGTGCGCGTACGTCAAATGCCTGACGCAAACCTTCGCCAATCATGACCAGCAAAAGCAGCATCACCGTCAGCGTAGCAACGGCAGACAGGCCGATCCACCACGCATCCAAGTTGTCTTTGCCTTGCGCCAGCAACTCGCCCAAACTTGCCTGTGAGGCAGGTACGCCCAAGCCCAAGAAGTCCAAACTGGTCAGGGCAAGTACGGCACCGGAAATACGGAAAGGCAGGAAGGCCAGTACCGGCGTCAAGCTGTTGGGCAGGATATGGCGCCACATGATTTCACGGTTGCCCACGCCCATCGCGCGCGCCGCCAAAACATAATCGGTCTGACGGTTTTTCAAAAACTCGGCGCGGACATAGTCGGACAAGCCCATCCAGCCGAAAAGCGACAGCAACACCAGCAAAATCAACAGTCCCGGATTAAAGAATGAAGACAGGATAATCAAGAGGTACAGCTCCGGCATACCGCCCCAAACCTCGATAAAACGCTGCATTAGAAGGTCGGTTTTGCCGCCGAAATAACCCTGCACCGCGCCTGCAACCACGCCGATTACGGTAGTCACCACGGTCAACACCAAGGCAAACAGCAGCGAATCACGGAAACCGTAAACCAAGCGCGCCAACAGGTCGCGGCCGCGGTCGTCCGTTCCCAAGATATGCCGTTCGGACGGTTTGGCCGGATCGGGAGCCGTATCAAAATCGTTCAAGGTATCGGCATCGTAAGGATTGGGCAGGTAAAGGGCGAAATTGCCGTCTGAAGTAATGTTGTGGCGGATAAGCGGATCCAAATAATCCGCAGGCGTATCGAAATTGCCGCCAAATGCGGTTTCGTTGTATTCGTTTACCAAGGGGAAGAAATACTCGCCCTGATAGCGTATCCACAAAGGTTTGTCGTTGCTCCACAAAGGCGCAAGCAAAGTGACAACAAACAAAACGGCCAAAATCCGCAAAGCCAGCCAACCGCGCTTATGTTGCTTAAAGGCCTGCCAAGTAGGGTTTGAAGTAGATTTTTTCTTTTTCATGGTTCGAAACATTCTTTAATAATGGATTGAAGATATTTTTAGACGGCCTTATTTCTGTCCGCCAAAGTGAATGCGCGGATCGACCCACGAATAAGAAATATCCGACACCAATTTAGCCAACAACCCCATCAGCGTGAACACATACAGCGTGCCCATTACGACAGGATAATCGCGTTTCATCACTGCCTCGTAAGACAGCAAACCCAAACCATCCAGCGAGAACAACGTTTCAATCAACAGGCTTCCGGTAAAGAATGCGCCGATAAATGCGGCCGGGAAACCGGTAATCAGAGGAATCATGGCGTTGCGGAAAATATGTTTCCACAAAATCTGCTTCTCAGGCAAGCCCTTGGCTCGGGCGGTATAAACATATTGACGGCGGATTTCTTCAAGGAATACGTTTTTCGTCAATACGGTCATCACCGCCAAGTTGCCTGCCACTGAAGCGGTAATCGGCAAGGCCATATGCCACAGATAATCTTTGACTTTACCGGCCCAAGAGAGCGTATCGAAATCATCGCCGACCAAACCGCCCTGCGGGAACCAGGCAAAAAAGCTGCCGCCGCCAAACAACACCAGCAACACCAAACCCAATACAAACGGCGGTACGGTATAGCCGACCAAAATGATCATGCCCGTAATCGTATCGAAACGGCTGCCATCCCTAACCGCCTTGGCAATACCCAACGGAATACATATCAAATAAGTTAGGAAGAATGTCCACAAACCCAAACTCATCGACACCGGCATTTTCTCTTTTACCAGCTCAAATACGGTTTGGTGGTGGAAAAAGCTCTCGCCCAAATCGAAACGGGCGAATTTCCATACCATATCCACAAAACGCGTCACAGGCGGCTTGTCGAAACCGTATAAAGCATTCAACGCGGCCAAATCTTCCGCGCTGATGCGGTTACCGTTTTTAGCCAAAGTTCCGGGCATACTGTGTCCCGCCGTCTCGCCGCCAACCGCGCCCTGCGTCAGCTGCTGAACCATCTGCTCCACCGGGCCGCCGGGAACAAACTGAATCACGGCGAAAGTAATCGCCAAAATCCCCAACAGCGTGGGAATCAAAAGGAGCAAACGATGAAAGATATAACGCCACATGGTTAAGTGTTCCTCTATTTTTTTGATTTGAAGGCCGTCTGAAACCGCTGACTTCAGACGGCATATAGTAACGGATTAATAAGCGTTTGGCCGATGATTTACTTCTCCAACGCCTCCTGCAATTTCTTCTCAATCAAATCCGCATCAAACGATTTGGCAATCAGCTCAAAGCGGGAATCACGGCGCCATGAAACTTGGTTTGCGCCCCATTGACCGTCCACCCAGTTCAGCCATACCCATGTACCGAGGACTTGGAACACGCCTTTGGCACGCACGAGGCCGTCTGTAAATTTAGGCAGGTCGTTGAAGAAATCGGTCAGCTTTTCGCCGTCGAAATCACGTCCGGAAGGGAAAGTGAAACCTTGAGACTGGAAGCCCATGGTGTTGTCCGGCAAGGCTTTTAGGCGGTAGCGCGATTTTTCGACAACGGGAATATCAAGCCATTGGATGTCAAGTTGTGCATTTTGAACTTCAACCACTTTGGCTTTAGGCGGGAACAGCTTGGCCGCTTTATCGTGAAACTCGGCCAGCTGCTCGGGCGTACACAAGTCGGTTTTGCTGGCGACCAATACGTCGCAAATGCCGATTTGGTCTTTATACAAAGCCTGTTGCGCGTAATCAGGATTAATAAACTGGCGCGGATCGACAACAGTAAAGACGGCGCCGATTTCCAGCATACTATCGAGCGGTTTGGCTTTCAATTCGTCGATAACGCTGGCAGCGTGCGCCAGGCCGCTGGCTTCAATCATCAAGCGGTCGGGTTGGGCATCGCGTAGCATCTTTTGTACGGTCGTACCCATTTGCGCGCCGGCAGTACAGCACAAACAGCCGCCGGCGATTTCAGCTACGGGGATGCCGTTGTCGCTCAAGACGGCGCCGTCAATGCCGATTTCGCCAAATTCGTTGACGATGATGACCCATTTTTCATTCGGGTCTTTTTGCGCCATCAGACTTTTAAGGGCGGTGGTTTTGCCTGTTCCGAGGAAGCCTGAAATCAGGTGGACTTTAGTCTTTTTTACTTCTGACATTTTTTACAAATTCCTGTTAAAACAATATGTTCTTCTTTTAATGAGAAACCAGTTTCGGCCACGCCTGCACGCAATGCCGCCCATTCTTGGCTCAAGGTCTGCTCATCTGCCGTACCGCATTCGGTACAAACCAAAATAAACGCGCTGTGGTGCGCTTCGGCTTCTTCGTGGTCATGGCAATGGTCATTGCACTCGTGCTGCGCGTGGCTGCACAGAATATAGCCGTTGACCGCCGCCACTTTGTGCAAAACGCCCTGCTCCGCCCAAAAATCAAGGGCGCGGTAGGCCGTCGGCGGCGCAACCACGCCCTCGCTTTGCTGCTGCATCTGCGACAGAACGTTGTAGGCTTTAATCACGCCGCTTTGTTTCAAAACAATATCAAGCACTTGCTCGCGCAAAGCGGTTACCTGCACACCATCGCGCTGCGCTTGTTCTAAGATTTTTTGTTTGATTACGTTCATAACTGAAACAGCCTTTCAGACGGCCTTGTTAATAAAAAATTACATTATAACGTGTTTGTTCAATTTCAGATAACAAAGAGGCCGTCTGAAACGTTCAGACGGCCTGATGCCGATTACTTAAACCAAGATTTAATTTTTCCAAACAAAGACATGCTTTGTTTTTCAAACGTTTCTTCCTTCACCGGAGCAGGCTCATCGCGGTAAACTTTCATGCCTGCAAAGGTCTGGGCAACCGGCATGATTTCGATGGAATTGACGTTCATCCGCGCCGGACGCTGATAGAGCCATAAAGCGGTATCGGCAATATCTTGCGGCTGGATAAACTCGACATTCTCATAAACCTCGGCCGCACGCTGATCGTCGCCTTTGAAACGGACATTGGAAAACTCGGTATCGCCGCACAAACCCGGTTCGATATTGGTAATGCGGATATTTTTATCTGCCAATTCGGCGCGCAGGTTCATACTGAATTGGCGCACAAAAGCCTTAGTTGCACCATAGACATTACTGCCGGAATAAGCATAACTGCCGGCAATCGAACCCAAATTGATGATGTAGCCCTGTTTGCGCGCTACCATTTGAGGCAAAATCTGGCGGGTTAGAAAAGTCAGGCCGATGATATTGGTTTGAATCATGGTTTCCCAATCGCCAAAATCGGCTTTATCGGCAGAATCCAAACCTAAAGCCAAACCGGCGTTGTTGATCAGGCAATCGATTTCCGACAAATGCTCGGGCAGGCTGTTCAAAGCGTTTTGAATCGACTCAGTGCGCGAAACATCCATTTCCAAAGGGTAAAACTGCTCGCCCAATTCCTCTGCCAACTGCTGCAATTTGTCTTCGCGCCGTGCCGCGCCAATGACATGATAGCCTGCCGCAACAAAGGTGCGGCACATTGCCGCGCCGAATCCTGCCGATGCCCCGGTAATCAAAATTGCCATATCGTTTCCTTTCTATACTCGTTTCAGACTTGGGTTTAAGGTATGATAACGCCTTATCAGACGGCCTAAGCGTTTGGCCGGCTGATTCTAAATTTAACGATAATCATATCATCACAATAGGACACACTCCATATGAAAACCCGTTTTATCCCAGTTGCCCTGGCAGCAGTAGCGCTTACGCTTTCCGCCTGCGGCGGCAGCGGTGCGCCCTCCCAGCCTAAAGGCCCAATTTCCGAAGACCGTACGGCCGCATTCAAAACCATGATGCCTGAGTTTACCCACATGGGCAAAATGGTCAAAGACGAAGAGCCTTACGACGTTGAGAAATTCAAACAAGCTGCAGCCACTTTTGCCGAAAACAGCAAAAAACCGTTCACCCTGTTTGAATCCGACCCTCAAGGCAACGGCCGCGCCCTGCCTGCCATTTGGACAGACACAGCCACATTCAAAGCCGAAGAAGAAAAATTCGTCGCAGCAGTTGAGAAACTCAACGCCGCCGCCCAAACTGGCAAATTGGAAGAAATCAAAGCCGCTTACGGCGAAACCGGTGCAAGCTGCAAATCTTGCCACGATACATTCCGCGGTCCGGAATAAGGCTTAAAGCAATAAAGGCCGTCTGAAATATCATTTTCAGACGGCCTTTTCTTCAACTGCCTTCAAACCTTTCTATATCGACTTTATATTTTGCATTTCATGTTTTTTACCGGTTTCATTTGAAACCGACGGCCCAGTTCACATATCGCAATCAAATTTTCTTCTTCCGGCTGTTTAAATTCAATTAAATCTCCCTTCTTCTCAACCAACCCAATTCAAATTCAGACCTGCTTTATCTTTTCAGTCAGATTAATCATATGCGTGTGGATTATCTCCTAAAACAAGAATCTTCTTTATTTTTTAATAAATAAAAACCATTATTAAAATATTTGTAAAGTTTAATAATATGTTATAAAGTATCAACTTCGTTTCTGAGGTAACTATCATGAATCCGAATTTCAAATTAAATCTACTGACATTATCTTTACTGGCTATAACAAGTATCGCACACGCAGAAGACGAGGTTTCAACTCAAGAGCTTGATGAAATTCAAGTCAAAGGTAAATACATTGCCAAAGAGAAAAAAGTTTTTACCGAAGGCCAAGCCAAAAGTTCGCGTGAACGCATTTATCAATCCAGCGAAAACATCGATACCATCGTTCGGAGTATGCCCGGCGTTTTTACCCAACAAGACAAGGGATCGGGGGTATTGGCGGTCAATATCCGTGGCGATAGCGGTTTGGGACGCGTCAATACGATGGTTGATGGCGTCACCCAAACCTTCTATTCCACTTCTGCCGATGCTGGACGCAGCGGCAGCTCCTCGCAATTCGGTACTGCACTGGATCCCAATTTTATTGCCGGCGTGGATGTAACCAAAGGCAGTTTCACAGGTGCCAACGGTATCAATGCCTTATCCGGTACAGCCAATTTCCGTACTTTACGGGTAGACGATGTGGTACACGGAAACAATACCTTCGGCCTTTTAACCAAAGGATTGACCGGCACAAACAGCACAAAAAGCAATTTTATGGCAACCGGAGCGGTACAAAAATGGTTTGAAAGCGGTGCACGCCTTGGCGCCTTATATGGTTATAGCCACCGCAATGTCGAGCAAAACTATAAAGTAGGCGGCGGCGGTCAGCGTATCGGCAATTTTGGCGAGGAATATTTGGACCGTAAAAAACAAGAATATTTTGAGAGCAACTTATTAAAATTCGATCACGAACAAAATCGTTGGGTTCGCGACTTTTCCAAGCGCAATGCGGTCGGTAAAAGCTATTGGGACTACCCTTTCTCCAAAAAATATAACGATCCTGAGGTTTTGCAAAGAGATTATGTCGATGATTTGGAAAGAAGCTGGAAAGAGAATTTAGCACCGCAATGGGACCTGACTCCAATCGACCCGACCAGCCTGCAACAACGCTCAAACAGCCATTTGGTCAAAGTGGAATACGAAAACGACAACAACAAGTTGGATCTTCAGCTTCGTACCATGAACAACCGTATCGGCAGCCGCAAAGTAGAAAACCGCAACTATCAAGCCAATTACAACTTAAACATTGGCGATTATGTCGATTTAAACGTATTGGCCGCCCATAATCTGGGAAAACAAAAATATCCGAAAAACTCACGTTTTTCAGGATGGGGGCTGCTTGATTATTTGGAAACCAAAAACACAGCCAATCTTTTGGATATCAACAACCGCTTCTCTTTCAACCTTCCCAACAAAACAGATTTAAAAGCCACCGTCGGTTTCAATTTCTTTAAAAACCAATACAGTAAAAACCGCTTTCCGGAAGAGCTGAGCCTTTTTTACGACGGCCCGGATCAAGATGCCGGCCTGTACAGCTTTTTAGGCCGCTTCAAAGGCGACAAAGGAATATTTCCTCAGAAATCAACCATATTGCAACCTTCAGGCCAGCAAAAATTCAATACGTTCTATTTTGATACTTCCTTGAAAAAAGGCATTTATCAATTGAATTACAGCGCCAATATGGTCAACTACCGCTACAAAGGCGAATATACCGACTACTTCAATACCCAAGAAGATTTTAAAAAAGCATTTGGAGAAGATTCTGAAATTTATAAACAGCATTGCACGCCAAGCTGCGACCTTTACGAACCGGTTTATACCAAATCCGGTAAAAAACATGCGGTAAACCATTCGGTGGCATTAAACATCAATGTCAATGACTACTTTATGCCGTTTATCAGCTATTCTCGTACGCATAGAATGCCGAATATTCAAGAAATGTATTTTTCACAAATCGGCGACTCAGGCGTCAATACAGCCCTCAAGCCGGAACAGGCCAATACTTACCAAATAGGCTTCAATACCTTCAAAAAAGGGATTTTCAAGCCGGACGATGTATTGGGTTTCAAACTGGTCGCCTATCGCAGCAGGATAAACAACTATATTCACAATGTTTATGGCAAATGGTGGGATTTGGATAAAGCACCCAGCTGGGTAACCAGTACCGGCCTGCAATACTCTATCCAGCATCGAAACTATGCCAAACCTGTCCATAAAAATGGTTTGGAAGTGGAAATGAACTATGATTTCGGCCGCTTTTTTACCACCCTGTCTTACGCCTATCAAAAAACCAACCAGCCAACCAACTATAGCGATGCCAGCGAATCACCCCGCAACTCTTCTAAAGAAGACCAAATCAAACAAGGCTACGGCTTAAGCAAAATTTCCCGCCTGCCCCGAGATTATGGCCGTTTTGAATTAGGGTCCCGATGGTTAGGCAATAAATTGACCATCGGCGGCATTATGCGCTATTACGGCAAAAGTACACGGGCAACGACTGAGGAGGAATTTGTTGACGGTACAACCGGCGCCAATACCTACTCTTCACATCAAATGGGCAGAAGGGTGATCAAAAAAACAGAAAGCATCAACAGACAGCCGATGATTTTTGATTTCTATGCCAATTATGAACCAAAGAAAAACCTTATCCTTCGTTTTGACATTCAAAATGCGTTCAATAAACGCTATGTCGATCCTTTGGATGCCGCAAATGATGCCGCAACCCAGCGCTATTTCAGCGTATTTGAAAGAAAAGGCGGTTTAGATGATGAGGAAGTCGAATGCGATGCCAACGGTTTATGCAATGGCAAATATGGCGGTACGACACGCTCCGTCTTGAACAACTACGCACGAGGCAGGACTTTGCTGTTTACCATCAGCTATAAGTTCTAAACCTATCCATCAGCATTCTTAATATTGCACTGATTAAAAAGCCGGTAAACACAATGTTTTCCGGCTTTTTTCGATATATCCTCAAAATTTTCTTCATCTATACACAATAAAAAACCTGCCCTTGCGGGCAGGTTTTCAATAATGACGGATTACAGGCCGCTCAGACGGGCAGTATCGTGTGCAATCATCAATTCTTCGTTGGTAGGAATCACAACGGCAACAGCTTTGCTGTCGGTAGTGGTAATCACACCAGCATTACCGAAGCGGGCTTTCAGGTTGGCTTCTTGGTCAATGTGCAGACCGAGGAAGCCCAAGTAGCCCAATACACGTTCGCGGATGATGTCGGAGTTTTCGCCGATACCGCCGGTAAAGACCAATGCGTCCAAACCGCCTGCAGCGACTGTCATGCTGCCAATGTATTTAGCCAAGCGGTAGATGAACATTTCCAGAGCCAGTTTGGCACCCGGATGACCTTTGGCAGCTTCTTCTTCGATGGTACGGCAGTCGTTGGACAAACCGGAGATACCGAGCAGGCCGGATTTTTTGTTCAGCATTTCAGTAATTTGGGAAATGGTCATGTTGGCGTTTTCAGCCAAGAAACTGAAAACTGATGGGTCGATATCGCCGCTACGGGTACCCATTACCAAACCTTCCAGCGGAGTCAGACCCATGCTGGTATCGCGTGATTCGCCGTTGGCGACGGCGGTAATAGATGCGCCGTTACCCAAGTGGGCAATCACCATGCGCAGGTCTTTTTTGTCTTTACCGAGGAAACGGGCGGTTTCATCAGAAACGTAGCGGTAGCTGGTACCGTGCGCGCCGTAGCGACGCAAGCCGTATTTTTCATACAATTCATGTGGAACAGCGTAGGTGTAGGCATGTTCCGGCATGGTTTGGTGGAAAGCGGTGTCGAATACGACAACGTTAGGCAAACCTTTGAAAATGCTTTGTGCGGCACGCAGACCCAAGAGGTGCGCAGGGTTGTGCAGCGGAGCGAGCGGAATACATTTTTCGATGCCGGCGATAACTTCGTCATCAACGAGGATGGATTCGCTGTACAACTCGCCGCCGCTGACGACACGGTGGCCGATGGCGCCGATACGGCTGTCGAGATCATGCGCTTTCAGTTCTTCCATCAGGGCTTCAACGGCACCGGTATGGTCAGGTTTGGCAGAAAGATCGACTTTGCGTTTTTCACCGTTGAATTTAAAGGTGATATAGGCATCAGGCAGATTGAGTTTTTCTGCCAAGCAGCTCAACAATACTTCGCCGCTGTCGTTATCCAATACGGCACCTTTGAGGGAAGAGCTGCCGCAGTTCAAAACCAAGATTAATTTTTGTGTCATTTTATGCTCCTTGAGGTTTCAGACGGCATTTTTGTCGGGACCTGACTGCGGCTCCGACTATGTTGCACCCCTTGTGGGACGTAGTGGGTAGCGGTCTGAACAGATTAACAAAGTAAACGCCGTATTCTAACAAAAAATGTAATCGGCTGCTTGACTTAATATTTGATGTAAAATGGACGGAATTTTATTTTAAGGCCGTCTGAAAAAATGACGGCGGTTTTGAAGATTTCCCGATATGCATTATTTCAGTATCCACACTCAAGACGGCGAACACGCCGGATTTTTTATTATGTTGGCAGATGATGAATCGCAAAATCCGCCGCAAAGCGGACGCTTCGCAATCAAGCTGCAAAGCGAAGACGCAGCCGAAGCGGCGGTATTGTCGCCTTTTGAGCAAACCGATATCCCACAATACTGGCGCGTGGTTAAAGACCGTATCGAATTGTTTTTTGACGATAAAAATATCGGTGCGTTGCGCAACGAATACCTGACCATCAGCGGTAAAACCTTTATCCTGACCGATTTGACCGGAGCGATGTAATGGAAAGTATGTTTATCCTTGTCCCCATCAGCATTATTTTGGCCTTTATCATCGGTTGGTTTTTCTGGTGGTCGGGTAAAAACGGACAGTTTGACGACCTTGAAGGACCTGCGCACCGCATTTTGATGGATGACGACTCCACTGAAAAACTGATCGAAAAAGACGAAGACAAAGAATCCAAACGATGAGCCTTAAAAAAGACAATCTGAATTTCCACACGACCCGCCGTTTTGCGCCGCTCTTTGGGACGCAGTTTTTGGGCGCGTTGAACGATAATATGTTCAAAACCGCATTATTCGTGATGATCAGTTTTTACGGTTTGGGTAAAAACGACTTTCTGCCGCCCAGCCAAATGCTGAACTTGGGCGCAATGCTGTTTATTCTGCCCTACTTCCTGTTTTCCGCGCTGTCAGGACAGTTGAGCAACAAATTCGATAAAGCAGTTTTGGCACGCTGGATCAAGCTGTTGGAAATCATCATCATGGCAGTGGCAGCGTATGGCTTCTACATCCAATCCGCGCCTTTGCTTTTAATCTGCCTGTTTTGCATGGGTACGCAATCGACCTTGTTCGGCCCTCTGAAATATGCCATTTTGCCCGATTACCTCAACGACAAAGAGCTGATTATGGGCAACAGCCTGATTGAATCGGGTACGTTTATCGCCATTTTGCTCGGCCAGATTTTGGGCACCGCAGTCGCAGGCGTTCCGCCGTATATTGTTGGCGGTTTGGTGTTATTGGTCGCTATCGGCGGCACGATGACCAGCCTGTTTATGCCGTCTGTACCCGCTAAAATGCCGGACACAAAAATTGAATGGAACATCATCAAAGGCACAAATTCACTGATTCGTGAAGCGGCGGCCAATCGTCCCGTATTCACTTCCATCATCGGTATTTCATGGTTTTGGTTTGTCGGCTCGGTTTATACCACCCAACTGCCGACGTTCACGCAAATCCATTTGGGCGGCAACGATAATGTGTTCAACCTGATGTTGGCGCTGTTCTCCATCGGTATCGCCATCGGCTCGGTATTATGCGCCAAACTCAGCCATGAACGCCTGATTTTGGGCTTGGTTACCATCGGCACTCTGGGGCTGACCGTCTGTGGATTATTGCTGGTGTGGCTGACCCAAGGCCAACGCTTTACCGAATTAAACGGCATTATTTGGTTCTTATCGCAAGCCAAGGCGTATCCGATTATGCTGGTGATGTCGGCCATCGGCTTTTTCGGAGGCTTTTTCTCCGTACCGCTCTACACTTGGCTGCAAACTGCCAGCAGCGAAACCTTCCGCGCCCACGCGGTCGCCGCCAACAACATCATCAATGGTGTGTTTATGGTGTCGGCCGCTATTTTGAGCGCGGTTTTGCTGATGTTGTTCGACAGCATCACGCTGCTATATTTGATTGTTGCCGTGGGTAATCTTCCGTTGATTGTTTACCTCATCAAACGGGAACCGAAATTTATCGGGGATTTAACCGCTTTGTTGAAAATCAGCAAATAAGGCCGTCTGAAATATATCCCCACCATGCACATTTTCACTGTTCAATCGCGTGGACAGCTTGTGCATAAATCAGATTACTGTCTGATTTAAAATTAAAAAACACATCTGCCTAAATTTTAAGCACAACTTTACCGCCAAACAAAATGCACATTATCCCCAAACAAGCGTGTGCAAAGGCTGTGCATAAATCATCTTAATCATTGATATTTCAAAGAAAAACGATATTTGATTAATTTTTAGGCAGTTTATTAAAGGCCGTCTGAAACCTTTTTCAGACAGCCTGAGAGTATAATAACTACCTACCTAATAGTTCCCAAACAATATGATTTATCCATGGCATGAAACACAATGGCAACAGCTCGCCGCCCATTGGCAAAACCGTCCCAACGCCTGGCTGTTTACCGGCAAAGAAAATACCGGCAAAACCAAGTTTGCCCGCTTTGTCGCGCAGGCATTGCTGTGCGAATCGCCCAAGTCCGGCCATGAACCCTGCGGCGAGTGCGCTTCGTGTCATTTGTTCAGCCAAAACACGCATCCCGACTTTTACGAACTCACGCCGGAAATGCCCGAAGGCGAGGCAACGGGGCGCAAACTCCTACAAATCAAAATCGATGCCGTGCGCGATATTGTGGAAAACATTTACCTGACTGCTGTCCGAGGCGGCCTGCGCGTGGTATTGGTACATCCGGCCGAAAGCATGAATACACAGGCGGCAAACGGTTTGTTGAAAGCTCTGGAAGAGCCGCCGCAACACGTCGTTTTCCTGCTCGTTACCCATGCGCGCGACAAACTTCTTCCCACCATCAAAAGCCGTTGCCGCCAGTTGGTGCTGCCCTCGCCTACCCATGAGCAGGCTGCGGCATACCTGCACCAACAGGGCATGGAAAATGCAGAAGCCTTGTTGGCATTCCACAGCGGCGCTCCTTTATTCACGCCGACTCCCGAATTGGACGCATTGCGCGAAGAGTTGCTGACGCTGCTGGCCGCCCCGCGCCTGTTAGCCATACTCGACTACGCCGCCGCGTTCGACAAACAAAAACAACCGCTGGCCGTTTTCATCGACTGGCTGCAAAAGTGGCTGATGGATGTCGGCTTGGCACAACAAAACATGGCGCCGCTTTATTATCCGCACCATGCCCAAGCCCTGCTTCAGACGGCCTCTAAAACCGATTCACGCAAGCTGTTTGCCCTATTGGGCCGTCTGAATGCGCTCAACCCTTACGGATACCATACCTTGAGTGTTAAAATGCAGCTTGAGTATCTGCTTATCGAATATTTGGATTTTTGGCAAAACAAACCCTAACAGGTAATAAATGATGAATAAAAAAGACATTCCGGCGAAGATGTTGGCTTTGCAACTCAAAGACCCCAATCTGTTGTACAACTGCTATATGCCGTTTTTAGAACACGGCGGCCTGTTCGTACCGACCGATGACGTATTCTCACTAGGCGAAGACATCCTCTTGGCCGTCGAAATCGCCGACTATCCCAAACGCTTCCTGCCAACTAAAGTCGTTTGGATCAATCCGGCGCGCACCTCGGCCCATCGCCCCAAAGGCGTAGGCCTTGCATTCTCCGAACACGAAAGCTGCCTGCAGGCAAAAAACCTGATCGAAGCCGAGCTTGGCCCGCGCCTGCGCAGCGACCGCACTACTTTTACCCTGTAATACCATGTATTTAATCGATTCACATTGCCATCTCAACTTTGACGGCTTAAAAGACCGCCTGCCCGAAGTCTTTGCCAATATGGAAGCGCAAAGCGTCAAACAGGCGCTTGCCATCAGCGTCAGCAAACAAAGTTTTGCCGAAGTCTTCGACATTGCTCAGGCAAATGACCACATCTACTGCACCATCGGCATACATCCCGACAGCCAAGAAGCAGAAGAATTTACCATTGCCGAAATGGTAGAGGCCGCCAAACATCCGAAAATCGTCGGTATCGGCGAAACCGGTTTGGACTATTACTGGTGCAAAGGCGATTTGTCATGGCAACATCAACGCTTTGCCGACCATATCCAAGCAGCCAACGAAAGCGGCCTGCCCGTTATCGTCCACACGCGCGATGCAGCCGAAGACACGTTGCGGATTTTGAAAGAATGCCACACTAATTCCGGCGTGATTCATTGCTTCTCTGAAGACGTCGCCTTTGCCAAAGCCACTTTGGATTTAGGGTTATACATCTCCTTCTCCGGCATTGTGACGTTTAAAAACGCACCGCTGATTCAGGAAGCCGCCAAATACGTCCCAGCCGATAGAATCTTGGTAGAAACCGATGCACCCTTCCTCGCGCCGGTTCCCAAACGCGGTAAACAAAACGAGCCTTCCTACGTCCGCTATACGGCTGAGTTCTTAGCCAATCTGCGCGGCGAGAGCTTGGAAACATTGGCACAAAACACCAGCGACAATTTCTATCGCCTGTTTAAGAAAGTACCCGATGGCCGTCTGAACAATGGCTAGGTCTCAAAGTCTCTAAACATTGGCTCTGCCAATCCGTCATCAGGATTCTGCCTCAAACTCAACGGTAAACTCGAAATGGCTTGAGACAGAAACGCAATCGGCTTGCGCTATCTTCCGAACGGCAAACTTTGAAGAATGGGAATATTCCCATCAACACAATAAATAAGTTTAAATTCAAAATATTGCTTTCCTAAGCCCAGCAAAGCTCAAGGCCGTCTGAAAGTATTTTCAGACGGCCTCTTGCTTATTTTACCGATAGGATGTAAAACCTATCCTTCGAAATAAACGGTTCATCGAAACCGTACACCCATCGACACAATATGGACACGAACTCCGAAATGCACACCCACTCTAATTTTTACGCCATGTTGACAGCCGCCTGCCAAAAAAACGGTAAAGGCACGGTCATTTTCAACGACAAAGAAAAAATCAGCTATTCCTCCCTCAAACACGAAGTAGAAACCGTCGCCGCCTATCTGCAACACGAAGGCGTACAATATGGCGACAAGGTCGCCCTTGTCGTTTCCAACTCTCCCGAATTTATTGCCGCCTATTTCGCCATTACTTCCATCGGCGCAGTAGCCGTCCCACTCAACGTCTTTTTGAAAAGCGAAGAATTTTCCTACATCCTCAATGACTGCGACGCACACTTTATGTTCGCCTCCGCGCCGTTGGCCAAAGAACTCAAAAACATCAAAGCCAAAACCAAAGTCCGTAAAATCATCTGGATTGGCGAAACCCAAGCCGCCAGTGGCGAAGACAGCTATTTCGATGCCGCACGCACATTCCCCGGCAAGCCGAATCTGAGCCGTCAGCCGTCTGTCAACGATTTGGCGCACATTATCTACACCTCCGGTACAACCGGCCATCCCAAAGGCGCATTAATCAGTTATAGCAACCTGTTTTCCAACCTTTCGGGCATCGAACAAATTTTCCAAATTTCAAGCAAAGACCGCTTCGTCGTCTTCTTGCCGATGTTCCACAGCTTTACGCTGACTGCCATGGTTTTGCTGCCGATATATCAAGCCTGCTCGATTATTTTGGTCAAATCCGTCTTCCCGTTCTCCAACGTGTTGAAACAGGTTTTGCTCAAACGCGCTACCATTTTCCTCGGCGTACCGGCTATTTACACCGCCATGAGCAAGGCCAAAATTCCTTGGTATTTCAGATGGTTCAACCGCGTCCGCCTGTTTATCAGCGGCGGCGCGCCTTTGGCCGGACAAACCATTGACGACTTCAAAGCCAAATTCCCGCGTGCCAAATTGCTGGAAGGCTACGGCTTGAGCGAATGCTCGCCCGTCGTGGCCGTCAATACGCCCGAACGCCAAAAAACCGCCAGCGTCGGCGTCGCCCTGCCCGGCCTGACCGTGAAAGCCGTCGATGACGAATTGGTCGAAGTGCCGCGCGGCGAAGTGGGCGAACTGATCATCAAAGGCGGCTCGGTCATGCAAGGCTACCTCAATATGCCTGACGCCACAGATGAAACCATCGTCAACGGTTGGCTGAAAACCGGCGACTTTGTCACCATAGACGAAGACGGCTTCATCTTCATCGTCGACCGCAAAAAAGACCTAATTATCTCCAAAGGCCAAAACGTCTATCCGCGCGAAATCGAAGAAGCCATCTACAAACTCGAAGCCGTGGAAGCCGCCGCCGTCATTGGCGTGAAAGACCAATACGCCGATGAAGAAATCATTGCCTTTATCCAACTCAAAGAAGGCATGAAGCTGGAAGAAGCCGAAGTCCGCAGCCACCTGCGCGGCCTGTTGGCAAACTTTAAAATCCCCAAACAAATCATCTTCCAAGACGAGCTGCCGCGCAATGCCACCGGCAAAGTGTTAAAACGCAAACTCAAAGAACAGTTTCAAGACTAAACCGCTGTTTCAGACGGCCTCTTGATTCATGCAGGCCGTCTGAAAACAACCTGTATTCCACAAACCTTTTCAGACGGCCACAACCATGACGACACCTATACTCGAAATCGAAAACCTAAACGGCTCCTTTCCGAGCAAGCAAGTCCTGCACAATATCAACCTGACCTTGCAACCCGGCCGCAAGCTGGCATTGGTTGGTGAGAGCGGCAGCGGCAAAACCGTATTGTCGCAAGGCATTATGCGCCTCAACCCGATGGTTAGCTTTGAAGGCCGTCTGAAATATTGCGGAACCGACCTGCTGACCCAGTCCGAACGCGCCCTGCAAAAGCTGCGCGGCTGCGAAATCGGCATGGTGTTTCAAGAACCCATGACCGCCCTCAACCCCGTGATGCGCGTCGGCGAACAAATCGCCGAAGTCCTGACCCTGCATTTGGGTTTGGATAAAAAACAGGCATGGGCGCGCGCCATCGAACTCCTAGACGAAACCGGCATCCACCAGCCCGAGCAAAAAGCCCAGGCTTATCCGTTCCAACTTTCCGGCGGCCAACGCCAGCGCGCCATGATTGCCATGGCCGTATCCGCCCAACCCAAGCTCCTGATTGCCGACGAACCGACCACTGCTTTGGACGTTGCCGTTCAAGCCCAAATCCTCGACCTGCTCTCACGCCTGCAGGAAGAACACGGCATGACCATGCTCTACATTACGCACGACTTAAACCTCGTGCGCCGTTTTGCCGACGATGTCGCCGTTATGCGTAACGGCCGCATCCTTGAAACCGGCAAAGCAGCCGAAGTCTTCGCCAATCCGCAGCACGAATACACCAAAATGCTGCTCAACGCCGGCACAACGCGCCGAGTGGCCCCCTTGCCTGAAAACCCGGCCACCGTACTTAAGGCCGAGCACGTCGCCTTTTCCGTCAAAGAATCGGACGGTTGGTTTAAAAAACGCGACAAAACCATTCTCAACCCCATTTCTTTCGACCTCAAATCCGGCGAAACCTTAGGCATCATCGGCGAAAGCGGCAGCGGCAAAACCACACTGGCCAAAGCCGTTATGCACCTTATCGATTCCGAAGGCAGCCTGATTGTCAACGGCGAACCATGGAAACACGAATTGAGACGCGAAATCCAAATGGTGTTCCAAGACCCGTTCGGCGCATTCAATCCGCGCATGAACGTCTTCGATACCGTTTCCGAAGCCTTACGCGTGCACGAACCTGAAATGCCGCGCGAAGAAATGCGCCGCCGCGTCGAAGAAGTCCTCAAACAAGTCGGCCTGCCCGAAGACGCACTCGAACGCTATCCGCACGCATTTTCCGGCGGCCAACGCCAACGCCTCGCCATCGCCCGCGCCATCATTGTCCGCCCGAAAATCCTCGTATTGGACGAACCAACCAGTGCGCTCGATGTCCAATGGCAACAACAAATCCTTGAATTACTCAGCGGCCTGCAAAAAGAATACGGCCTCGCCTTCATCATCATCAGCCACGACCTCGCCGTCATCCGCGCCATTTCCCACCGCGTGATGGTGTTGAAAGACGGTCAAGTCGTTGAAGAAGGCGAATGCGAAAGCGTATTTGCCAATCCGGCCAGCGACTACACACGTCATTTGATTGCCCACTCCGGCCACATGGTCCAAGAGGCCGTCTGAATCTTTAAGGATTACGATAGACGCATTTCAAAAAAACTATTACCGAGTGGCGGCACTTGAAATTTTCCCAGTCTGCCACTATCCTGAACAACATATTTATCGATCCCCATTCAAAAGGAAACAAACATGAGCAGCGAATTGATTATCCACGCCAGCGATGCCAGCTTCGAACAAGACGTTTTGAAATCCGACGTACCTGTATTGCTGGACTTCTGGGCACCATGGTGCGGCCCTTGCAAAATGATCGCCCCAATCTTGGACGACATTGCCTCCGAATTCCAAGGCCGTCTGAAAGTCGTTAAAATCAACATCGACGACAATGAAGCCACTCCTGCCAAATTCGGCGTTCGCGGCATCCCTACCCTGATGGTGTTCAAAAACGGCAAAAACGTTGCCACTAAAGTCGGCGCATTGGCTAAAGGTCAACTGACTGCATTCGTTGAAGCCTCTATCGCTTGAGGCTTTAAGCATATAAAAAGGCCGTCTGAAAATTGTTTTCAGACGGCCTTTTTTGTATTCATTAAGCAGCCAATGGTTTCAAAGTCAGGCTGGCATTTTCAGCTTTCACTTTAAACAGCAAATCAATATTCGGATGTTTGCCCGGATTGGCTTCGGCATCGGCAACATGTTCGGCAAACCATGCCAGGCCGCGTTCTGCCGCCGCTGCGTCAAGTTTACCGCCAAACTCTTGCGCCAAAGCATGGTAAAGCTTGAGCGAGCCTTGTTTGCCGGGTGCATTGGGAATGTGATGAACCACATTGCCCTCTTTGTCGAGAATATCTAAGCCGCTCAAATGATCGATGGCAGGCATGGCGGCAAGATTATCTTGGAAGCTCATGATTGTCCTTTCTGATGTGGGTTTTAAAGCAAACCATATAACAAGGCCGTCTGAAAGTTTAGGTTTGACACTTTTCAGACGGCCTTAAACATTTCAATTAACGTGTACCGAAAATCTTATCGCCGGCATCGCCCAAACCGGGAATGATGTAGCCGTGTTCGTTCAAGTGGCTGTCGAGCGCGGCAGTGTAGATGGTTACATCAGGATGCGCGTCATTGACGGCTTTTACGCCTTCCGGAGCGGCAACCAATACCAATGCTTTGATGTTACGGCAACCTTTGGCTTTTAAAAGGTCGATGGTGGCAACCATAGAGCCGCCGGTCGCCAACATTGGGTCAATAATCAGTGCGGGACGTTCGTCCATGCTGTCGACAAATTTTTCAAAATAAGAAACCGGTTTCAAAGTTTCTTCATCGCGCTGCAAGCCGACAACGCTGATTTTGGCAGTCGGAATCAGGTCGAGTACGCCGTCAAGCATACCCAAACCGGCACGCAAAATCGGGACGACGGTCAGCGTTTTGCCTTTGATGCGGTCGCCTTCGATAGAGCCGCACCAGCCGTCAATAATGTATTTTTCAATTTCAAAATCACGGCTGGCCTCATATGCCATCAGACGTGCCAACTCGGTGGTAAGCGTGCGGAATTTGTAAGTGCTGCAATCCGCTTCACGCATCAGCGTGAGTTTGTGGCGGACTAAAGGGTGGTTGATAACGGTAACGTTCATGTTGATTTTCCGAATTGCGTTGATGGAGGTGGATTATACTTTTTTTCGCATGGCGCGCAAAGTGCGTATTCATGCGAAAGGCCGTCTGAATCAGGGTTTCAGACGGCCTTTGTCAACAATTTTACATTACGGAATATTGTGGATAATTAAGCTTTCAGCAATTCTTGCAGTTCGCCGGCTTCGTACATTTCCATCAAAATGTCAGAACCGCCGACAAATTCGCCGTTGACGTACAGTTGAGGAATAGTCGGCCAGTCGCTGTATTCTTTAATGCCTTGGCGTACGGCATCGTTTTCCAATACGTTGACAGTCACATAGTCGGTGCAACCTGCCGCATTCAGGATTTGTACGGCACGGGAAGAGAAGCCGCATTGCGGGAATTGCTTCGTGCCTTTCATGAACAATACGACGCGGTGTGTGGTAACGACTTCTTTGATTTGATCGTGGATAGAGGACATGGTGTGTTCCTTTTTACTAAATCGGTTGTTCGGGAAAAATCAAATTTCCCGCCATTATACGCAAATTGATGGAATTGAGGGGCGTTTCTCAACGTCGAATCTGACCGTTGCCGTTGATATAGAATTTGGTCGAAGTCAGCGCTTCCAAACCCATCGGGCCGCGAGCGTGCATTTTTTGGGTGGAAATCCCGATTTCCGCACCCAATCCGAATACAAAGCCGTCGGTAAACCGAGTGGACGCATTGACATAAACCGCCGCCGCATCAATGCTTTCTTGGAAATACTCGGCATGGGCAATGCTTTGGGTCACAATCGCTTCCGAGTGATGCGTCGTGTGGTCGTTAATCCAATCGACGGCTTCTTCCACCGATTTTACTGTCTTGACCGACATAATATAGTCAAGAAACTCGGTACTGTAATCTTCCTCGGTTGCCAAAACAGCATTTTTAAACATACGCAATGCTTCCTGATCGGCTCTAAATTCGACCGGATGCACTTTGGCAACGGCTTCTTCCAGTTTGGGCAAAAACGCTTCCGCTATCTTTTCGTGGACAACCAAAGACTCCGCGGCATTACACACGCTCGGACGCTGCGTTTTCGCATTGACGACGATATCGACCGCCATCTCCAAATCGGCGCTGTCATCGACATAAATATGGCAATTACCGACTCCGGTTTCAATGACGGGGACTTTCGATTTCTCTTTCACCGTCTGAATTAAGCGTGCACCGCCGCGCGGAATCAGCACATCAATATAATCAACCGCCTGCATCAATTCCTCGGCAGCGGCATGACTGGTATCTTCAACCAGCTGCACCACATCGGCATCCATTCCCGCTTTTACCAAAGTCTGCCTGATGACGGCAATCAATGCGGTATTGGAATGAATGGCGTCGCGACCGCCGCGCAAAATAATGGCATTGCCGGTTTTAAAGGCCAGTGAAAACGCATCGACTGAAACATTCGGGCGGCTTTCAAAAATCATGGCGACCACACCCAAAGGCACGCGTTTTTGAACAATCTTTAAGCCGTCCAAATTGGTATAACCGCGGACAACCTGCCCAATCGGGTCCTGTAAATCGGCAACCTGCCCAACGCCTTCCGCAATGCCTTTGATGCGTTCGTGATTCAAGCGCAGCCTGTCGAGCATAATGTCCGAAATGCCGTTTTCTTTTGCAGCGGCCAAATCGCGGGCATTTTCCGCCAAAATCATCTCTGCCTGTTCAACCAAAGCCGCCGCAACCTGACGCAGCAGATTGTTTTTTTCCACGCTTCCCAAGCTGATTAACGTTTTACTGGCTTTTTGGGCATTCTTGCCCAACTGTTCGATATAGCTCATCAAACCTCCCTATTTCTCTTGTGCAAACCACGTTCCGATAGGCGCACCATCTAAAACCTGAAGAATATCGCGCGGATTGGCGCTGTTCATCAACACCATCTGGCCGTGATGTTCAAACATCATCTGCGCGCTCTTAATCTTACTGAGCATACCGCCCGTACCAAACTTACTGCCCGAGCCGCCGGCAGAAGCAATAATTTCTTCGGTAATATCGGCCACATGGCTGCGCAGCTTGGCATCGGCGTGAACGGCCGGATTTTTATCAAACAAACCGTCGATATCGGACAACATAATCAGTAAATCGGCTTTAACGATTTTCGCCACGACTGCCGACAAACGGTCGTTATCGCCAAACTTGGTCGCATGGTCCATCTCGTCCACGCTGACCGCATCGTTCTCATTGACAATAGGAATGACACCGATGGAAAGCAGGGATTCAAAAGCATTGGTAACGTTTGCCAAACTTTCCGGATATTCGACCACATCACGCGTCAGCAGGATTTGCGACACCGTCATCCGATAATGGGAAAAAATCTGCGAGTAAAGGCTCATCATGGCCACTTGGCCGACACTGGAAACAGCCTGCTGCTGCGCCATTTCCGCCGGACGTTTTTCCATATTGAGGACATTCAGCCCGAAGCCCATAGCGCCGGAAGACACCAGCACAATTTCTTTGCCCTTACTAACTAAGCTGGAAATGACAAAGGCCAGTTGGTCGATTTTTGCCAAATTGATTTTGCCGTTTGGCAACACCAAAGAACTGGTTCCAATCTTAATGACAATGCGTTTTACTGCTTCAAAATCTCGTTTCATTATTCTCCTCTGCTTTCTATTTTTATGATTGCATACGGCATTATTTCAGCCAAACGTATCCACATCATAACTGCGAAGCAATAGAAAATACAGACAAAATTAAAAATGCTTCCTTTAAAAGCCGTATTTTCAGCTCTTATCCGAATCCGTTAACAACAAAACAAAAGGCCGTCTGAAACCCGATTTCAGGTTTCAGACGGCCTTTTACCGATTGTTGAGAACATGGCCTGCAAAGATAAATACAGACTGTTCCCTATAAACGCTTATTGGTGTTCAGAAATAATTTTCAGCATTTGCGCCAATACTTTAGGATTGGCCGCCACAATATCGCCGCTTTCCAACCAGCCTTCATTGCCGGACATATCGGTAACGATACCCCCTGCTTCTTGGACAATCAATGCACCGGCGGCAATGTCCCAAGGTTTGAGGTTGAACTCGAAGAAACCGTCCAAACGGCCGGCCGCAACGGCACACAAATCCAAAGAAGCCGCGCCTTCACGACGGCCACCGGCGGTTTTTGCCAAGAAATCTTTCAAAATCGCCAGATACTTGTCCATCATGCTTTGATCGACAACAGGGAAGCCGGTACCGATCAGGCAGCGGTTCAATTCGATGCGGTTGGAAACGCGGATGCGGCGGTCGTTGAGCAACGCGCCTTTGCCGCGGGATGCCATGTACACGTCGTTGCGCTCAGGTGCGTACACCAAAGCTTCTTGCAATACGCCTTTGTGCAGGAGTGCCATAGAGATAGCGTATTGAGGATGGCCGTGGAGGAAGTTGGTTGTGCCGTCGAGCGGATCGATAATCCATTCGTACTCGGCGGTGGCTTTACCGTGGGAGCCGCCTTCTTCGCAAGTGATTTTGTGATGCGGATAGGCTTCTTTAAGCGCTTCCACCAAAATCATTTCGGAGCTGCGGTCAACATCGGAAACGAAGTCGTTGAATGCTTTGCTGTCTACTTTGACGGCATCCAGATTGCCGGCGGCGCGAATCATCATTTGCCCTGCTTTACGGGCGGCTTTGAAAGCGGTATTTAAAAACGGATTCATGGTTTTCTTTCTAATTCAGGTAAAATACGCCCTAATGCGCCGAACAAGGCACACAAGAGGCTGTTAATCGTTTCCGATGCTGTTAAAGAACATTTCAGACGGCATGGAAAAAGGCCGTCTGAAAACAAAAAGATGGCGCATTATACCTGATTCCCGAACAAACAGAAAATAAAACATGACTTCCGAAAAACCCGCCCTGCCCGCTTATCTGGACAACATCCGCATCATCCTCACGCGCACCAGCCATCCCGCCAATATCGGTTCTGCCGCGCGTGCCATGAAAACAATGGGCCTGCACAAACTGACCATCGTCGCCCCCAATCTGATGGCAACGCCGATGACGGAAAATCCGCCCGTATTCGATCCAGAGCACCCGCAATCATTTGAATTACCGGAAGAAAGTTTCATCCTCGCTTCCGGCGCAGCAGACGTTTTGGAAAATGCCACCATTGCCGCCTCTTTGGACGAAGCCCTTGCCGACACCACCATCGCCTGCGCCCTGACCAGCCGCCGCCGCGAAATTACCGCGCCGTTGCAAACCCCGAGCGATTTGGTGCCCGAATTACTGCAGGCCGCCAACCGAGGCGAGAAAGTGGCGCTGGTCTTTGGCAACGAAACTTTCGGCTTGAGCATCGAAGAAGTACAAGCCTGCAACCGACTGATGACCATCAACGGCAATCCCGACTATTTCTCGCTCAACCTCGCCCAAGCCGTGCAGGTCGTGTGCTACGAAATCTTCAGCCAAACCGATTCGCCCATGACCCATCTTCAACAAGAAGACCACGCCGCAACCCATGAGCAAATCAAAGGCATGGTCGCCCACATGGAAAGCGTGATGAACGACATCGGCTTTTTCAACCGCCGCAACGGAGAGCGCCTGATGCGCCGTATGCAGAGCCTGTTCGGACGCGCCAACACGCAAACCGAAGACATCGATATCCTGCGCGGTTTTTTCAATACCGTCAGCCACCGTATCCATAAAAAAGACTGATTAAGGCCGTCTGAAAACGTTTCTAGCTTTTCAGACGGCATGACTGATATTCGGATAAGCATGAATTACGCCCTAGACGCATTATGGTGGAAACTCACCAGCCAACCTGTCCGCGACCTCGCCTCACTGCTGACTGCGCCGCCTTTGTGGCAAAGCGGTTGCGAATTGAGCGTGCGCGAACTATTGGGGGAACACGGTTTCCGCTACCTTTTGGCATTGGATGCCAATCCCGCGCCGCTGAAGGAACACCTCGCCCAACGCGCCCCGTTCGGCCACCGTCTCGGCATTTATGCCGAAGAGCTGCTTGCTTTTTGGTTTGCCAACGCGCCGCACGCCAAACTGCATGCCTACAACCTGCCCGTTTTTTCAGACGGCCAAACTTTGGGGGCTGCGGATTTTGTCGTTTCCCTCAACCAACAGCCCTACCATATCGAGCTGGCGTGTAAATACTACGGCGGAGACCAAGTGCAAAACCTGCGCGGCCTCAATCCTAAAGATACGCTGACGGACAAAGCCGCCAAACTGGTGCAGCAATCCAAACTGCTGCATACGCCGCAAGGCAAAGCGACCTTAGCGACACAAGGCCAGCCGGAAAATCCGCTCCCTGCATCCATCGTGCGCGGCATCGGATTTTTCCCACACGGTTTCCATGCTTTTGAGCCGCCGCTTAATCCATACGGTTGGCGCGGCGTCTATATTCAAGATTGGGCGGAATACGGGGTTGAACGCCAAGAAGCGCGCTACCACCTGATCGACCGCATGGCCTATCTCGCCCCTGCGCGTGTTGCCGAAACCGAAGCATTGAACGCAACCGAAATCCGCCGTATCGACCAAGGCTTGATTGCCGTTTTAGAATTACGGCCGGACGACTTTTGGCACGAAATTGAACGCATTATGAAGGCCATCTGAAACCCTTTACCAACTTAAGAGAACCCATTACATTATGAACGCCGCACAACTCGACCATACCGCCAAAGTTTTGGCTGAAATGCTGACTTTCAAACAGCCTGCCGATGTCGTCCTCTCCGCCTATTTCCGCGAACACAAAAAGCTTGGCCGCCAAGACCGCCACGAAATCGCCGAAACTGCCTTCGCCGCGCTGCGACACTATCAAAAAATCAGCACTGCCCTGCGCCGTCCGCACGCGCAGCCGCGCAAAGCCGCTCTCGCCGCACTGGTTCTCGGCAGAAGCACCAACATCAGCCAAATCAAAGACCTGCTTGATGAAGAAGAAACAGAGTTCCTCGGCAATTTGAAAGCCCGTAAAACCAAGTTTTCAGACGGCCTGAATACCGCCGCAGAATTGCCGCAATGGCTGGTAGAACAGCTGCAACAGCATTGGAGCGAAGAAGAAATCCTCGCCTTCGGCCGCAGCATCAACCAACCTGCCCCGCTCGACATCCGCGTCAATACCTTGAAAGGCAAACGAGATAAAGTGCTGCCATTATTGCAAGCTGAAAGTGCCGATGCAGAGGCAACGCCTTATTCGCCTTGGGGCATCCGCCTGAAAAACAAAATCGCGCTTAACAAACACGATCTGTTTTTGGACGGTACACTGGAAGTTCAAGACGAAGGCAGCCAGCTGCTTGCGTTATTGGTGGGCGCAAAACGCGGCGAAATCATTGTCGATTTCTGTGCCGGCGCCGGCGGTAAAACCTTGGCTGTCGGCGCGCAAATGGCCAACAAAGGCAGAATCTACGCCTTCGACATCGCCGAAAAACGTCTTGCCAACCTCAAACCGCGCATGACCCGTGCCGGACTGACCAATATCCACCCCGAACGCATCAGCAGTGAACACGATACCCGTATCGCCAGACTGGCAGGCAAAGCCGACCGTGTGTTAGTGGACGCGCCCTGCTCCGGTTTGGGTACTTTACGCCGCAATCCCGACCTCAAATACCGCCAATCTGCCGAGACCGTGGCCAACCTTTTGGAACAGCAACACAGCATCCTCGATGCCGCCTCCAAACTGGTAAAACCGCAAGGCCGCTTGGTGTACGCCACCTGCAGCGTGTTGCCGGAAGAAAACGAGCTGCAAGTCGAACGTTTCCTGTCCGAACATCCCGAATTTGAACTCGTCAACTGCGCCGAACTTCTGCAAAGCCTAAAGGTCGATTTGGATACCGGCAAATACCTGCGTCTCAACTCCGGAGAACACCAAACCGACGGCTTCTTTGCCGCTGTATTGCAACGTAAGGATTAAGGTTGAAAAAAGGCCGTCTGAAATCCTTTCAGACGGCCTTTTTGATAGATTTTTTACATTAAAATCATTAAATACGATAGTCGCGCTCTGCAATAATATACTTTAAGGCATGTATCTCGACCTTTCATCAGAATATTGTGAAAAGCTGGAAAAAATGCTTTATGCTTTGTAAATGTATGTGTTCTCGTTCAAAATTCGCCCGGTCATGCCTCAGGCGATACCCGATACAGACAACGATAATATATAAATCATTTGGTTAAAAATCATGTCGCATATTTATTCTTCACCCACAAAGCCCCGTTTATTGTCATCGGCCATTGCCGTCGCCTGCTGTCTGTTGCCGTTTCAGACGGCCTCTGCATACAGCCTGCAAGACATCCTCAGGGACGCTTTAATCAGCGATCCGATTGTGCGTGAAGCCAAAGCCACTCAAGAAGCTGCGCAAAGCACGACCAAAGCCACGCGTGCGCGCCATTATCCTGTCGTTACCCTGACCGGCACGAAAGTGCTGGCGCAACACAATAAATACAACAGCAACGACATGGATGACGGTATCGGCGTACGCGGCAGCGTGAACATCTACTCATGGGGTGCGATTGAAGCCGCCGTCCGCCGCGACCGCAGCCGCGAAGAATACTATCAACACAAATACACCGAAAGCCAAGAGCAGCTGGGCAGCGATATCGGCCGCCTCTACCTGAGCGCATTGCGTGCAAAAGAAACCCTGATCCTCAACGAACAGACTTTGGAGCGCCATAACGCCCTCATAAAAACCCTGACCTCAATCGTCAAACAGGATGCCGGCCGCCACTTTGAACTGATTGAAGCGCGCGCACGCCAGCTGCAAGTAGCCAACATTATCGCCCAACAACGCCGCACCATGGATTTGGCGCTGAGTCGCCTGTCTCGCTATACCTCGCGCCAACTGACCGCCAACGATTTGGAAGATCCGTTTAAAAACGACACGGCGAAATCCATCAGCGAACGCTTCAACACCCCCAATCGCAACAACAATCCATCCTATCAGGCGCAATTAGCCGAGCGCGACAGCGTCCGTGCCGATTTGGACGCTTCCAAAGCTGAACGCCTGCCTGCCCTCAATTTGGAAGGCAGTGCAACGCGCAACACCAGACAGCTTTATTTAAACGTTGCATGGAATGTGCTGGATATTGCCGCAAGACACAATGTGGAACGCAATGCCAAATCATTGATTGCCGCCGAGGCCAAGTCCGAACAAATTCTTCGCGACATGAACGAACGCGTTCAAACGTCGGCCATCGATATGCAGGAAAGTGAACAGCGCACCGCATTAACAGCTCAACATATTCTCGCTCAAAAAGATGTTATCAAAGCCTATGAAATGCAATTTAAAGTTGCAAGACGTACGCTGACCGATGTTTTGAGCGCATACAGCGAGTTATCCTCCATCGAGCAGGATTACGTTGCCGCCCGCAACGATTTCCGCGATGCGGCACTCGACTATTTAAATACTCAGGCCAAAATCTCCGCTTGGGTCGGTTTGGCAAAAAAATAAAGCCATATCCGCCGGTTAAACCAAAAACATTACGCGAAAAATATGAAAGCCATCATTGAACACATCGTTTTAGTGACCCGCCTTTTGGGTGCGCCCGTATCCGAAGCCGCTTTGTCCGCCGAAGTCGTGCGCGATAAAAAGCTCAAGGTCAACTATCACTCACTTGTCGAAGTCCTGCGCAGCCACGGCTTTGAAAACATCTTATCCAAACGCAATCTAGAAGACATCCCCTCGCTCGCCGTGCCGGTCATGATTATCCTGCACAACGAAGAGGCAGCGGTCATCACCCAAATCGAAGGTTCCGGCCAAGACCGCAAATACCATATCCGCCAGGTTGACGGTTTGGAACAAGAACTCAGCCACGAGCAGCTCTCCGGCCTGTATTTGGGCTACTGCTGGTTTATCAAACCCAAAATGGCGACCGATATGCGCTCGGAGCTGCCTGAATACCATTTGCCCAAAGCATGGTTTTGGAAAGTCATTTGGCGTTTCCGCAGCTACTACTACCAAGTCATCTTGGCCACCATCATCATTAACTTCCTTGCGCTCGTCAGCTCCCTGTATGTGATGAACGTGTACGACCGCGTGATTCCCAACCAAGCCTATGAAACCTTGTGGGTATTGAGCATCGGCGTGGTATTGGCGATTTTGTTTGAATTTGCCGCCAAGATGATTCGCGGTCATTTGACCGATATTGCCGGTAAAAAAGCTGACCTGATCATCAGCTCCGCCCTGTTCCGTCGCGTGATGGCATTGCGTTTGGCAGACCGTCCTGCTTCCTCCGGTTCATACGCCAGCAATTTGCGCGAATTTGAAGCCGTGCGCGAGTTTATGACCAGTGCCAGCTTGTTGACCATCGTCGACTTGCCTTTCCTGTTGCTGTTTATCTTCGTGATTTCCATGGTCGGCGGCAAACTGGCACTCGTTCCCCTGACCATCATTCCGATTGTCGTGATTGTCGGTTTTGTCGTACAACGCCCGCTCTCTCGCCACATCAATGAATCGATGAAAGAAGGTTCGCAACGCTCCGGCCTTGCCGTTGAAGCTATCGAAGGCATCGAAACCCTGAAAACCAACAACGCCACATCTTGGGCGCAACAACGTTGGGACGAATACACCGCCAAAACTTCCGCTTCTTCCATCAAAGTCAAAGACACCAGCAACTTTATGGTCAACTTCGCCGTTGCCATGCAGCAGCTCAATACCGTCTTCTTGGTTGTCGTCGGTACCTATCTGATTCATGCTGACAACCATGCGGAACGCATCACCATGGGTGCATTGATTGCCTCCGTGATTCTGTCCGGCCGCGCTTTGGCGCCGTTGGCACAAATCGCCGGTTTGGCTACCCGCTTCCAACAGGCCAAACTTGCCCTTAAAGGCGTAAACGACATCGTTACCCGCCCTATCGAGCGTAATCCGGAACGAAAATACATTACTTTGGACAATGTTCAAGGCAGTATTACCTTTGAAAACGTATCGTTCAAATATCAAGCCGACAACAACAGCGCCGTCGAAGATTTGCGCCTGACCATTAAACCGGGCGAAAAAGTCGGTATTTTGGGCCGTATCGGCAGCGGTAAAAGCACCATGCTCAAACTGGCCAGCGGTCTGTACGACACTGAAAAAGGCAACGTTACCCTTGACGGCGTCGATATGCGCCAGCTTGACCCCAACTTCCTGCGCGATCAACTCCTGCTGTTGAGCCAATCGCCACGCCTGTTCCTCGGCACATTGCGTGAAAACATGGACTTGGCGCGTACCGGCAGCTACTCTACCGACCAAGACTTACTGACTGCGCTCAACCGTTTCGGCCTCGACAAAATCATCCGCAACCATCCGCGCGGTTTGGATATGCCTCTGGGTGAAGACGGCTTAGGCTTGTCCGGAGGTCAAAAACAAATCATCGCCTTGGCGCGCATGACCTTGCGCAACCCAAAAGTCGTCCTGCTGGATGAGCCGACCACCAGCCTGGATCAAGCTACCGAACGCATGGCGCTCAATGCCATCGCCCAATGGGGCCGCAACCGCACCATGCTTTTGGTGACCCACCGTCCGCAAGTGCTGCAAATCGTCAACCGCATCATTGTGATGGACAATGGTAAAGTCGTGATGGACGGCCCGCGTGACCTGGTATTGCAAAAACTCATGCAAAACGAACAGGCCAAAGCAGCCAACGTCAAACAACAACAGCAACAACAAGCTGCCACAGCCCCTCAATCGGCAGCACAATAAAGCAAAAGGCCGTCTGAAACCTACTTGCCCTTTCAGACAGCCTGCCCTAATGGTTAAAATCCACCAAACACAATAAAGACACACGATTATGAGCCGCGAAAACAACGTCAAATCCAAAGATCTCGACCTTATCAACGACCTCAACGCCGCCCTTCAAAAAGAAAAACACAGTGGCCAGTTTATTGTCATCATCCTGTTTTTTATTCTGATGATTGTCTTCGTTATTTGGGCTTACAACAGCCCTGTCGAAGAAGTTACCCGTGGCAACGGCAATATCATTCCCAGCAGCCGTGAGCAAGTAATCCAAAGCCTGGATCCCGGCATCGTAACCGAAATCATGGTTAAAGAAGGCGATATGGTCGAGAAAGATCAGATTCTGATGAAACTCGACGACACGCGTAGCTCCGCCGTTTTGCGCGAAAGCGAAGCCAAAGTCGCAAACCTCGAAGCCACTATTGCCCGCCTTAAAGCTGAAGCCTACGGCACCAAGCTCTCCTTCCCAGACAGCGTGAGCCCTGAGCTTCGCCGTCGCGAAATTGCCGCCTACAAAGCACGCCGCCAAGTCATGGTGGATGCCATCAACGGCCTATCCCAAAGCAAGGCCGCACTTGATCGAGAGATTGCCATTACTGCTCCTCTTGTTTCCGAAGGTTATGTTTCCGAAGTCGAACTTTTAAGAATGCGCCGCGATTCCGCAGACTTGGCCACCCAAATCTCCGAACGCCGCAACCGCTACAAAGCCGATGCCAACAACGAACTCTTGCAAGCCGAATCCGAGCTGGCACAATCCAAAGAAAACGTTGCCATGCGTGCCGACCCGGTTGAACGCTCGCAAATCCGCGCACCTATGCGCGGCATCGTCAAAGGCATAAAAGTCACGACCATCGGCGGCGTTGTGAACCCAGGCGAAGACATCATGCAAATCGTCCCGGTTGACGACAAACTGCTGGTCGAAGCCTATATCCGTCCGCAAGACATCGCCTTTATCCGCGCAGGCCAACCTGCATTGGTTAAAGTCAGCGCATACGACTACTCCATCTACGGCGGTTTGGAAGGCAAGGTTACCCTCGTCGGTGCCGATACCGTCAGCAATTCCATGCAAAACCGTGCCAACGACTTAAAACTTGACCCGAACCAAGTTTATTACCGCGTTCTCGTCCAAACTGAAAACAACTCCCTGAAAGACAAAAACGGCAAACCTATGCCGATTATTCCGGGTATGGTTGCAACGGTGGACATCAAAACCGGTGAAAAAACCATCTTCCAATACCTGATCAAACCAATTACGCGTATGAAACAAGCGCTAAGCGAACGCTAATCGGTAAAACGATAAAAGGCCGTCTGAAAGTTTTCAGACGGCCTTTGATTTATGTTTTCACTATGCCTGCTTATCCGGCAGATAAATTATTTCTCCTTAAACGTAGCTCCGATAAACGTCCTTTTCGGATTGCCGCGCTCAACTTGATAGAGTTGCGCGTGCTGTTCCTGCGCAAAATTTCCTGCCTGTCCGGCATGATGCTCCGCCAACTTTTGCGCCAATAACATGACCGCCAATTTTTTATTGGCATGCTGGCTGCGTTCGCTCTCGACCCGCACGGAAATACCGCTTTCTTTATGGGTGGCGCGGACGGCGCTCTCGGTTTTATTGACGTGTTGCCCACCCTTGCCACCCGAACGACAGGTTTGAAACTCGATTCCGTTTTCAGACGGCATTTCATACGTCTGCGGCATATCGGGCAAGCGGAAAACGCCTATATACCAATTTTTGCGCGGATGTTTCGGGCGGACTGGGCTGGGGCATATCCATTGGAGCGTCCCCTGCCAAGTTTGCGCTAAACTTTCGGCTTTTTGCCCTGCCAATTTGAGTGTTGCCGACAAAATACCGTACTTATCGGCGGTTTTGTTAACAAGTTCGGCATCAATGCCTTTAGCTTGGGCTTCGGCAAGCAATTTGCCCAAGACGAAACGGGCAAATATACGGCACTCTGCCGGTCCTTGCGCGGTGGAAATTTGCAGATAAACCGCTGGTGTATTCTGTTTCATCTTTACGCTCCACACTCGCCGCCGGTTTTATAAGTCAAAACAGGCTTGAACCGCGCGACCAATTCAATCAAACCAGCGTTTTTCATGGCGGCAATAACGCTGTCGATGCTTTTATAAGCCTGCGGCGCTTCTTCAAAAATCAAAGTTTTATCCTGACAAACGACCACACTACCGAATTCGGTCTGGCGCAGGCTGTCAGCAGTATATTTGTGCGACAGCCTGCCTTTGCATTCGCCGCGCTGCCATTTCCGGCCTGCGCCGTGAGCCAAGGTATTCAACGAAATTTGGCAGTCTTCGGCAGGTCGGACCAGATAGCTGTAATCGCCGCGCGAGCCGGGTATCATGACCAAGCCTTTATCGGTGGGTGTTGCGCCTTTTCGGTGCAGCCAACCGATTGTGCCGTCAATCTCGGTTTGTTCCAAAAAATTATGATGGACATCAAGCAGGCATGTTCCTTCTGCGCGCCAACGGTCAAGCATTCTGGCCGCAATCAAACGACGGTTAAGGCTGGCAAATTCCAGGGCTGCTTGGTGTTCGGCTAGATAAGCTGCCGCCGCTTCGCCCTCTTCCGCCAAACCTTGATGCCCGAAGGCGGCAATATGGCGTTGCAAAATCTGCTGACCCAATCCGCGCGAACCGCTATGCACCAACAGTTGCAGATGGTTTTCATCAAAATCGGGCGGAAGCAAATCGGCGCGATAAACGGTATCAACGGTTTGCAACTCGGCAAAATGGTTGCCGCCGCCAATCGTACCTACGGCAAGGCCGTCTGAAAATTGGCGCATATCGACAGCGTCGCCTAACAAATCAACCTGTTCGTCTTTGTCCAACGGCGTATCGATATTGCCCAGCTGTTTGGCGAGTTTGGCCGGTTTGAGTTTGGCTGCGCGTAAATCGGTCTGCCAAAACGCCATGCCGCAACCGATGTCGTTCCCAATCAGGGCAGGATAAAAATGACAGTCGCTGAAAAATGCCGCACCAACCGGATAACCGCGCCCTGCGTGTAAATCCGGCATTCCGGCAACGCGTAACATATGCGGTAATCGGGCGGTGGTTTCGAGCTGTGCGACAGCGTTGCCTTCAATCCATGTATTTGAATCGGCAATAATTTGAATATGATGGGGATAATTGCCCATGTGTTTATGCTTTCTTTAAAACGGATAGAAACCGTCAACAGATGACAATAAGCATCCACCGTCTGCGAAATGTTCAGACGGCCTGGTTTCTAGCCGATAATCGTAGGGAAAGCAGCCCGAAGCGGGCGACATGGAATGCGAAAAGCGTTATCCGAAAATCAGACCGACGCTTGGGCTGCAAAGAATGTGATTGAGCGGATTGAAGTATTACGTGTCATGGCTTGCTCCTTTCTTTGCATGAAAATATTAAAAACGTTCGGATTATAGAGTGTTCATTTCCAATCATGCAAACTTACTGACATCAATCTGCCAATAATGTTGCATAAATGGCAACTATTGCGAACATGATTTAGGCCGTCTGAAAACTTTTCAGACGGCCTTTGATACCCAATAATCCTTACAAAACAACGGTCGGATAAGAGCCGACAACTTTCACGAAGGAAGCGCGTTCGCCCAGTAACTGCAAGGCTTTTTGGACATTTTCATCGCTTTGATGTCCTTCGATATCGATGAAGAACAGGTATTCCCACAAAACCGATTTGCTTGGGCGGCTTTCAAATTTGGTCATGGAAATGCCCAACTCGGTGAAAGGTTGCAACAACGAAGTAACGGCACCGGCACGGTTGGGCGCGGATACGACCAAAGAGGTTTTATCGTTGCCGCTGCGGCCGGTTTCTTGATGACCCATCACCAAGAAGCGCGTGGTGTTGTTCGGTTCGTCTTCAATGCACTCGGCGGCAAAGCTCAACTGATAAATTTCCGCGGCAATACGTCCGGCAATGGCGGCCACATTCGGGCTGTCAGATTCAGCAACCAGACGCGCTGCTTCGGCATTGCTGGCCACGGCGATACGCTCGGCATTGGGCAGATTGCGGCCAAGCCAGTCGTTGCATTGCGCCAAGGCTTGGGCATGGGCGAAAACCTTGGTAATGCCGCCGATTTCGTGGCTGTCTTTACGCAACAGGTTGTGATGGATGCGGACAACCACTTCGCCGCAGGCTTTCAACGCAGTTACTGCCAACAAGTCCAAAGTGCGCCCCACTGAGCCTTCGGTCGAATTTTCTACCGGCGCCACCAAATAATCGGCTTGACGCGTTTCAACTTGTTTGAAGCAGTTGTCGATGGTGGTACACGCCATGGTGTGTGCGGCGTGGCCGAAATGTTTGATGGCAGCTTGCTGGGTAAATGTTCCCTTCGGGCCCAAATAGGCAATCGTCAGCGGACGCTCCACCGCCAAACATTCGCTCATAATCTCGCGAAACAGCCGGGTGACCGATTCATCCGGCAAAGGGCCGCGGTTCAAATCCTGAATCCGGCGCAAAACGGCCACTTCCCGTTCAGGACGGTACACCGCGCCTGTCCCTTTCAATTCGCCGATAGCATGCGCATGACCGGCGCGCTCGTTGAGCAAACGGAGGATTTCCGCATCAATGCTGTCGATGGCATTGCGGTGCGGCAATAATTGTTCGTCTATGGATAAAGGCATAAGCTGTCTCGCAATTTTGTGAGGGATATTTTCATTTTAACATTAAAGGCCGTCTGAATTCCGTTTTCAGACGGCCTCAACACTATCTTTATCTAACTTTATCGTCTATCAGGTTTGCAAACGCCGCTAAATCCATCATAATTAAGCCTTTTGAACGACAAGGCCTATTCCATGCACTCAAACGGACTGTACACCCGTTTTCTGCCCGATGAAGAAGCAGCCCTGCAACTGGGTGAAGAATGGAGCAAGCAGCTTTCCGCTCCGCTGACCATCTATCTCGAAGGCGGACTGGGTGCAGGCAAAACCACGCTGACACGCGGGATTTTGCGCGGACTGGGGCATACGGGCGCAGTTAAAAGCCCGACTTACACCATTGTCGAATCTTATCCGCTGGATACATTCACCCTCCACCATTTCGACCTCTACCGCTTTACCATGCCCGAGGAATGGGAAGATGCCGGTTTGGACGAATTGTTTGCACCCGACAGCGTCTGCCTCATCGAATGGCCGCAGCAAGGTGGGGAATTCACGCCTCCGGCAGACATTACCATTACATTGACGTACACCGATAAGGGCAGAACCTGCACCTTTTCCGCCCACACAAACCAAGGCCGAAAAAGTTTAGAATCATGGTCAAATTAACTAGAAGACACATTCTCCGTCAAGGCACAGGACTATTTCTCACCCTCACGCCCGTTGGTGCCGCATTGGCCAAACCGGCCTCTCCTGCGCAATTCCTTGCCGTCCGCATTTGGCCGGCGAACGCCTACACACGCGTTACCCTTGAGAGCAACCACTCGATGAAATACCAACATTTTATGTTGGACAACCCCAGCCGGTTGGTCGTGGATATTCAAGGCGCGGAAATCAACAGCGTCCTGCAAGGCATTTCCAGCAAAGTGCTGTCTAACGACCCTTTTATCCGCAGCATTCGTGCCGGTCAAAATACGCCCAATACCGTGCGTATCGTCATCGACCTCAAACAAAGCACCCATCCGCAAGTCTTTGCGCTCACCCCCGTCGGCAACTTCAGAAACCGCTTGGTTATCGACCTTTATCCGCACGGCGCAGATGCCAACGACCCGATGATGGCCTTGCTCAACGGCAATGTCCCCAAACAACGTCCGAATACCAATATCGCATACGATACCCCTGCCCCTAAAAACAATCGCGGCAGCAGCGGCAACCGCCGTCCTGTGATTATGATCGATCCCGGGCATGGCGGCGAAGACCCCGGCGCAATCGGCCCGAGCGGCCTCAAAGAAAAAAACGTTGTACTCTCCATTGCCCGAGAAACCAAAAAACGCCTCGAAGCCTTGGGTTACAACGTATTCATGACGCGCAACGAAGACATCTTTATCCCATTGGGCGTACGCGTTGCCAAAGGCCGTGCGCGCAATGCCGACGTATTCGTATCCATCCACGCCGATGCCTTTACCAGCCCGTCCGCTCGCGGTACCGGCGTATATATGCTCAATACCAAAGGCTCAACCAGCTCGGCGGCAAAATTCCTTGCCCAAACCCAAAACAACGCCGACGCCATCGGCGGCGTACAAACCAGCGGCAACCCAAATGTCGACAACGCCATTTTGGACATGACCCAAACCGCGACCCTGCGTGACAGCCGCAAACTCGGCCATTCCGTCTTGACCGAATTGGGCAAACTCAACCAATTACACAAAGGCCGCGTTGACGAAGCCAACTTCGCTGTCCTCCGCGCGCCGGATGTTCCGTCCATTTTGGTGGAAACCGCCTTCCTCTCCAACCCTACCGAAGAGCGGCTACTCGGCAGCGAATCCTTCCGCCAACAATGCGCCCAAGCCATTGCCACCGGTATTCAAAAATACATCAATACCGCTGTTTTACGACGCGGATAATGGCTTGATGAAACAAAGGCCGTCTGAAAAGTTTTCAGACGGCCTTATCTTTTCAAGCAATCTATTGGCATGAACAATACAGCAAAATGGGAGAATGGCGGCAAAATAACAATTGAGCCAAACCCTGTCAATCTTTGCTATTACATGTTCTACACTCATATGCGTGCTATTTATTGTTGGTACCTGATTTACCAAATGCCGGCTGTAATTGATCAGCAAGATCGTCTTCAATCAATTGCAGCACATCAGAGGGAAGTGTATCGGCATATTGATGAATCGTTATTTTATATTGGCCTTGATACCATTGATTTAAATGCAATGCATAGGTACTTTTATGCCCGAAGCCCAAATGCTGTGCCAATCTATTCCGAATACTGTGGCGTGAAGACCCTACGTATAGAACCTGACTTGGGCGATTTAATTTTGCGCAGGCATGTGTTTTAAGTAAGCGAAAATTTTGAAATTGCTGAAAAGTTGTATTAATGTCGCCTTCAATCTGTTGGATAACATAAATAAAGCATCCATGACTGGGCAATTGTTCCAACGTTGTAAATTCAAAGGTACGGTCAGGTACAAGCTTTTTTGCTTGTATACAATGTTCAATCAATCGGTCAAGATAACGCATATTAACCGCACTTCCCTACCGCAGCCGGATAGACAGATACCTTCGTCTGCGTTAATGCAAATAAGTTTTCCAATTGCGTTTGCGCCTGACGGTTGGCATGTTCCAAAATCTCAGCCTTGCACGCGCTTTGCAATACCTGCCGTTTCGCCTCTTCCTGCACCGTCTTAAATACAGACTTATCCATAGGCAGCAAATTAAACGAGCCGGTCTGAATATCGTACACTTCGATATTTTCCAAATCCACGCTCAAAATTTCCACCGCCGGCAGGCTGATTAAGACCTTGTCGTCCACAATATTGACATTGTCCGCGCCTAACTTGTCCAAATCCAAACCGGCCAACACCTTACCGCGCACAATAAAAATACCGCTTTGAGAATCCTGCCAAAGCCTGCGCCAATCCCCTTTTTTCTCCGTACGGATAATCGTATCGATATAAAATGCCGTACTTTCCAAGCGGTTCATCTGCTTAATCTGCATCAAAACCCCCTCACGGGACAAAACCTGATGTTCTTCGTTCTGACCATGCAGGGCATAAAACCAGCCGCCTGCAGCCGTCAACGCACACAACACCAGCACGACCAATCCGCGCCCAAACATTTTCATTTCAAATATCCCCCGTTAAAATAATCATCAAAACATTCCCCATATTCTCCCAAAACCGTCAATTTCAAGCCATACCCAGGCCGTCTGAAACATTAAAACTTATTACCAAAAAGTAATAAAAAAATCTCAATAAACAAAGTTTGCCTTTTGGTAAAGACAAGACTACAATCCATTACACACAATTCAATTTCATCTCATCATGAATACCACCGACCTGCGCCGCCACAACCTGCGGCAATGGATAACACAACACCACAACGGCCAGCAGACCAAGTTTGCCCAAGCCATCGCCATCAACCAAGGCGAGCTGTCCGCCCTGCTGAAAAACAAATCTTTCGGCGAGAAAAAAGCCCGAAAAATCGAGCAGACAGCCAATATGCCTGACATGTGGCTGGATCAAGACCACCAAGACCGCCACACCCCCACCATCAGCCAAGAAAGAAATACCATGTCCCACATCTCCACCATCCCCGAAATCCTAGCAGACATCAAAGCCGGCAAAATGGTCATCATCACCGATGCCGAAGACCGCGAAAACGAAGGCGACTTGCTGATGGCCGCCCAATTCGTTACCCCCGAAGCAATCAACTTCATGATCAAAAACGCACGCGGCCTGGTCTGCCTGCCGATGAACGGCGAAATGGTCGAAAAACTCGGCCTGCCCATGATGACCCAGAAAAACGGCGCACAATACGGCACCAACTTTACCGTCTCCATCGAAGCCGCCCACGGCATTACCACCGGCATTTCTGCCGCCGACCGCGCCCTGACCATTCAAACCGCCGTTTCCCCATCCGCCAAACCTGAAGACATCGTCCAACCCGGCCACATCTTCCCACTGCGCGCCCAAAAAGGCGGCGTACTCGTCCGCGCCGGACACACAGAAGCCGGCGTCGATCTGGCACAAATGAACGGCCTGATTCCCGCCGCTGTCATCTGCGAAATCATCAACGACGACGGCACCATGGCGCGTATGCCCGAACTGATGAAGTTCGCCGAAGAACACAATCTCAAAATCGGCACCATTACCGACCTCATCGAATACCGCAGCCGTACCGAAAGCCTGCTTGAAGACATGGGCAACGCACCCGTACAAACCCCATGGGGCGAGTTCCAACAACACGTTTACGTCGACAAACTCTCCGGCGAAACCCACCTCGCCCTCGTCAAAGGCACACCAACCGCCGACGAAGAAACCCTCGTCCGCGTCCACGAACCCTTCAGCGTCATGGACTTCATCCAAGCCAATCCGCGCCATTCATGGTCGCTGCCCAAAGCCCTTGAGCGCATCCAACAAGCCGAAAGCGGCGTAGTCATCCTCCTACACCGTACCGAAGACGGCGCCACCCTGCTCGACCGCACCCTGCCCAAAGGCGCAAACCAAGCCTACAAATGGGACAGCAAAAGTTACGGCATAGGCGCACAAATCCTCGCCGGCCTCAACGTCAAAAAACTGCGCGTCCTCGGCCAGCCATCATCCTTCACCGGCCTCACCGGCTTCGGCTTAGAAGTCGTCGGTTTTGAAGAAGCTGAAAAATAATCTTGCTTGATTGATTCTCAAAGTAAATGAAACAAAAGGCCGTCTGAACATTTTCAGACGGCCTTTTCATATTTCTATTTATCTGAATATTATCCAAATAAAATTATGATAAAAACGACTATTTATTAGATTATTTCAATAATGATAAGAATAATCAATTATGATATAAATATTAATAATATTTAAAAATTTTATATTTTTTATATAAAAGAGTATTTTAACCTCTTATATTAAGTTCTTAACAAAGAGAAACTATGTCTACTTTTACTCCCAAACCCAAAATAATTATTCTCAGCCTTGCCAGCGCATTCAGTACATTAACCGTTGCTAATGCCATCGAAACCTCAGCTCAACCCAAACAATACCAAGAATTGGATACCGTTGTTGTCAGTGGCAAACGTACCAACGACCAAAAAGGCGCGGACGACGTGTATTACAAAAACGTCTCCAACGCCTATGTTGGCAAAGAATACCTCGAACGCTACCGCGTCCAATCCGCCGGCGACGTACTCAAAGGCTTAAACGGCGTGTACAACATGAACACCCGCACCGCCGGCGGCGCGATTACGCCCAACATACGCGGCATCACCGGCAAGGGCCGCATCCCCGTTACTGTGGATGGTACAGAGCAAACCATAGACGTATGGATGAACAACTACGGCGTGGGCGACCGCAACTACCTCGACCCCGCCCTATTCCGCAGCATCGCGGTGGAAAAAAGCCCCGCCCTCACGCGCGGCGTGAAATCGGGCGTCGGCGGCGCGGTAACCATCCGCACCATCGAACCCGCCGACATCATCCCCGAAGGGAAAAAATTCGGCTTCCAACTGAAAACGGAGTTCTCCAACAACAGCAACAAACAGGCCAACAACCTCAACCAATGGCTGGGCTGGGAAGACTACCGAACCCTGCCTTTCGGCGCGACGGCCGACGGCGCGGGCGGCGGCGTCGACCCGCATACCGGCAAACAAAGCCCGCAGGCCTTGGTGGCTGACGGCCTGACCCCGCCCAAACATAAAAGCGGCCGCGACAATTGGCGTTTCGGCAATGACCGCAGCTATATGGCCGCCGCCGCCTTCAAAACCGAACTTTCAGACGGCCTGGCCGCCTACAGCTACCGCGACAAGGGCAACTACTTTGCCGGACGCAAGGATGCGGAAGGCTACCTGCACAATCCGGTATACGACCTGCAAAAATGCGGCGATGAAGGCGGCAGCGAATTCGACTGCAAAAACTCCGCCACCTTCGTGCCCAATATGGCCAAGGTCTACCACCCCGGTGTGGAAGTGTTCAACAGCAACATCAGGACCAAAACCCTGCTGCTGAAAAACAACTGGCATCTGCCTAGCAACCATAAACTTGGCTGGCAGTATATGCGCACCGACGTGCGCTTCGGCGAAATCAACCCCTTCCACGCCACCTATGTGATGAATATGGAAGAGCACAACCCCAGCAGCCGCCCCAGATCATTGTCGCCGCAGATGCAAAGTATCGATTCCAATATCCGCACCGACACCTACAAACTCGGCTGGGACTGGAAGCCCGAAAACAGCCGCTGGATAGACCTGCAGGCCAACTTGTGGCGCATCAAAACCAACTCCACCCGCCACCAGAGCGGCGGCATGGATTTGTCTGCCGCCCGCCCCGACCCCTATTACGATGCCTGGTACTGGTGTACCAAACGCGGACAACTTCCGCCAGATTATGCTGACAACTACAGCAGCTGCGGCAGCCTGCTGAACGATTACGGCATCAACGGTTTGAGCAAAGAAGAAGTGATGAAAATCCTGCCCAACGAAAACGGACAATACCGTGTGCTTTCCGGAGCAGAACAGAAAACCCGCGTCAGCCGTACGGGCTTCGACCTCAACAACCGCTTCCGCCTACACCCGCGCCTGAACATGACCCTGTCCGCCGACTATCAGAACGAGAAGCTTGAGGAAGAAGTGGATGTGGTTAACTCTCAGGATTTGTTCAATCTTGCCGGCATGGCCACCGGCATGACGAAAATCGCCGGCCCGCGCGGTGGCAAACGGCGCGAATGGGGAACAAACTTGGTATTCGACTGGCAGGCCACCGACCGTTTGAAAATCTCCGCCGGCATCCGCTACCACAACTTCAGGGGCTTCGATACCGCCCTGGCCGAAGGCCGCGCCCGCCGCGACCCACGCTATCAGGCCGGAGGTGGCGACAGCGGCACTTATTCGGACGGTGTGTACATCCCATATTTCGAGCTGGTTGGCGATCGGGAGCGGCGCGATTGGGACGCGGTATCCGAACAGAGCCGACGTGCCCACCAGTCAGGCGATGATGCCGCCATCGCCGCCGCCAACCGGGCTATGCAGGCGCACGGCGCACGCTATAAACTGCCGAAAGAGTATAATAGTTCGGAATATAAGGTATACGACCAGTATCAATATATCGGCAGTGACGGGCTTGCTTATGGTGACGGTACAGGTTATTATGGTAATAATTCTCAAAATCATCCGTTGTACCGGGTGCGCCCCGTATATGTGCCGTTTGTGAACGGCAAGCTGGACAGCGGTTCGCTGCCCGAACATTTCCATGATTTTGTGAAAAATTATCAGGAAAAGGTTGCCAATCCACAGGGATTGAATCAGTCACATTACCGATATTGGGCAGGGTTGGGGAATTCTGAGAACTGTATAAGAAATAGCGTAATAACCTGTCTTGATCATTACAAAGCAGGAAAACTATCCAACATGGGTGTCGGTTATCCGGAAACCGGCGGTGATACCGGATCAGAACATAAGATTATCAATAAACACTACACTGAAGAGCAATACTGGGCGCAGCCCAAACCGATACGCGCCCATGCCTGGGCGCCGACCGTCGCCGTCAGCTACGACCTGACCGACAACAACCGCTTATTCGTGCGCTACGCGCAGATGACCCGCTTCCCCAGCGTGTACGAAGTCGGCAGCTTTTACAACGACCTGGACTATGTCGGATCGCCCAAAGCGCCGAATTTCCGCTTCAAGCCGGAACGCAGCCGCAGCCTGGAAATCGGCTACAACTTTAACTTCGCACCGCACTTTGCCCGGCTGCGCCAAGGCGATATGCGCCTGACCTACTACCGCAACCGCATCCGGAACGTAATCGAGACCACCGACCATTTCCGCACCGTGCAATACGACAGCAAGGATACCGCCGGGCTGGAATGGCAGGGCCGCATCGACAGCGGCCGCTTCTTCGCCGCGCTGGGCGCGACCTACCGCCTGAAACAGCAGATGTGCGACCGCGACACGGCCTTCGATTTCGACCCCTACGGCTACAAAGGCATACCGGTCTGCATCGAAGGGGGCTACGGCAGCACGCGCGGCTACCAGGCACTGCAGCCGAAGTATTCGGTCAACCTTGATGCGGGCATGCGCGCCTTGGGCGAGAAACTCGAATTCGGCCTGCGCGGCATCTACCACAGCCGCGTCAATACCAAGCAATACGACCAACTGTTGAAGCGGGGTTTGGGGCATATCTTCAACAGCACCGGCAAGCCCTACCATTGGAACCCCTCGCTGACATGGGACGTGTACGGCCGCTATCAGGTGCACAAAAACCTCAACGTCAACTTAGGCATTACCAATCTGACCAACCGCTACTACCTTGACCCGATGTCCAACGTGCCCGCCCCCGGGCCGGGCAGGACGGTTACCTTCGGGCTGACGGCGAAATTTTAGCCGGACGGATAACGACAGGTGCGGCAAACGCGCCGGACATAGGGATACACAAACCAAACCGCCCCGCAGGGGAAGGCTTTTTGCCGTTTTTTCCGCCAGCCGGCGGCAATAAAGCGGATGTTTGTTGTTATTCACTTAATGTTTAAAAGGAGACTTATCATGTCTATCTTCAAACAAACCCTGTTGGCCGCGACGCTGTGCGGTGTTTTTGGCGCAGCCGTCGCCGCTCCGGAAGGTGGTTCAAGTCAAAAAAGAAAGGATGGCTATTGGATAACGGTCAAACCAGGTACCTCCAGTTGGCAGCCCTTCGGTGCTGGCAAGGCAGGCTTAGCATTCAGTACCGACAACGGCCATAGTTGGTCAAACTCCATCAATCTGGAAGACGGCCCGGTTAAACATATCGGTATCAAATATAAACAGGGCACACAGAAAGTTCCGATTAACGGCAACGACCCCTATGCCAATGTGGACGGCTCGCGCAATCCGCATTATCTGACCTTAAAGGATGTGAAACCGGTAATCGGCTGGTTCTATAATCCGCCGTTGGGACAGGTGTGGTATGAAAACCGCCACAACAACACCGAAGTATACAGCGTGCGCCAGATGGCCAACCCGGCCATTCCCGCCGCACCCAAGTTCGGCGGCCTAGTCATCGCCAAGGTGCCGGGTATGAACGGCAGCGACGGCAACGTGTTCTTCGGCGAATGGGCACCGCGCAAAGGCAATCCGCCGCAAAACAGTACGGATTTGAATATGGCGGACGGCAAACGCACCGTTTGGTATGTAGGCGACAATCCGACCCGAAATATGCCGAAGCTCGTTAATGCTAAATACAATGTATTGGGCGTGAACAAACACACTCCCGGCCGCAACGATTTCTACACCGGTACACTTACCGCTAATTACGGGACAGGGTCAGGTTCACTGACAGGCAGTATCTCCCGTCCAGGTGACAGTGTAAATTTCGCCGGTACCAATATTCGGAGCAACGGCACATTTGACAACGGCAAGGTGAACGAACATATTACCGGCCGTTTCTACGGCAACAGTGCGGAAGCCTTGGCCGGTATCGTGGATCGCGCGGGAGCAGATAAAGATGTAGCCTTCGGCGGTCGCAAACAATAAGCCCAAATTGTCAAGAATACAACGGGATGCAGCTTGACCATAGTCTGCATCCCGCTTTGGTTTTATCGAATCTGACTTCTTTCAGACGGCCTCCCCGCCCAAAGGACCCTATCCCATGAAACACCACTTCTGCCTGCTTTTTCTACCGCTCTGTACGGTCTGCCTTGCCGCCCCGTCCGACGATGCCGCAGACGAACGCCGCCGCCTGCTGGACGAGGGCAGCCGCCAAACGCAGCAATACCGCGAAAGTGGCTGGCTGGACACGGAGCAGGCACACGGGGAAGTAGGAGAAAACGACGACTACATCATGATAGACGGTACAGTCTACCAAGTCGGCGACACGGCGGAAGAGTTGGAAAGCGCGATTTACCACGCCCTCAACGCGCGGCAGTGGCACAAGGTGCGCCAGTTCGCTGCCCGCTACGCCAAACTGCCCCAGCATAAACCCGCGCTGATTCATTTGGCCGATGCGCTGCAAAAACGGGACGAAGGGGATTTCCACGCGGCGGGGAACAGTTTTCAGACGGCCTTGGAAGCCGAACCCGACAACCCCCGCCTGCTGCTCGAAGCGGGGCGGTTTTATGCCGAAGACAACCAAAACAAAGAGTCCGCCGCCGCGTTTGAGAAAGTTCTGAAAACGGATATTCCTGCTGAAACCCGCCCCATCGTGGAAAACTACCTATCCGAACTGGGCAAACGCCGCCGCTGGCACGGCCAAATCAGCCTCGGCTACGGCTACAACAGCAATGTAAACCAAGGCAACGGCATCAACCAATGCGTGTGGGAAATCTCAGGCATGTGCCTGATGGAGCGCACCCTGCCCGCGCCAACGGATTCGACCTTCTCATCCTATAGCGCGACCGCCGAAAAAACCATCCCGCTCAAAGGGCATCACGGTGTACTGGTGCGCGGTGTACTGTACGGCAACCGCTACACGGAAAAAGACAAAGATTCGACAGCCATGCCGGATTACAGCTATCACAACAGTTCGCTGTACGCGGGATATGCCTATGCCGACACACGCTCCTCCTTTTCCCTGCTGCCCTATTTCGAATACGACTTCCGCAACCGCCACACCCACTACCGCGCATGGGGTGTGGATGCCGACTGGTCGCGCACACTCTCCCCGCGCTGGCGTGTCAATGCCCGTGCTGGAGCGAAAAAGACCGGATACAGCGGACAAAGCAAAGATTATTTTGCCGACTACAAACAATACGAACTGGGCGCGGGGACAGAATTTTCTCTCACATCGAAAAGCGGCCTGTTCGCCAACTTTGATGCAACACGCAAAGCCTATCCCGAAAAATCTTCTTCCAGCAAGGAATATACAACACGGCTGGGAGCGTATAGTTTTTTTTCAAGCGGTACTTACCTCAACGCCATCCTGCTTCACCGCCGCAGTCTTTATGATGCGGCAAGTTTTGTCAGCGACAACAAACGGCGGCGCGACAATCAATACATAATGATAGCCGCTGTGGGCTTTCCGCAGTGGAACCTTAAAGGCGTGTATCCTGAATTTCGTTTCAGACGCTCAATCTCCCATAGCAATACAGCACATTACCGCTACCGTCAGAATGAATGGTTACTAAATTTTAAATATCGATTTTAAAATTGAGTCATTTCGAAATACGCTAAAACAGCGATACAACCATACTGTTTTACTCCTTTCTATTTCATGCCGTCTGAAAAAAGCCGATACACCTTTCCGATGTATCGGCTTTCGCTATCTGCTCAACGCTTAATTTCTGCTGGGCAATTCTTTTTCGCTCAATGGTTTGATGTACCAAATATCGCGGCAGTAGTCGGCGATGGAGCGGTCGGATGAGAAGAAGCCCATGTTGGCGATGTTGATCAAGGCTGATTTGCGCCATGCGGATACGTTGCGGTAGTGCTCGTCCGCTTTGTATTGCGTGTCGATGTAGCTGCGGAAATCGGCCATCAGTTGATAGAAGTCGCCGTATGGTTGCAACACGTCGTTGTAGCGGTTTGGCTCTTCCGGAGAGAAAGTGCCTTGGCTGATTTGGTTGACGACGCGGCGCAGGTCGCTGTCTCGCTCGATATAGCTCAACGGGTCGTAACCGTTGCGGCGGATTTCTTCGACTTGTTCTACGGTGTTACCGAAGATATAGCAGTTGTCCGCGCCGACTTTTTCCAAAATCTCAACGTTCGCGCCGTCCAGTGTGCCCATACAGATTGCGCCGTTGAGGGCAAATTTCATGTTACTGGTACCGGATGCCTCTGTACCTGCCAGTGAGATTTGTTCGTGCAAATCGGCGGCCGGGATGATGATTTGGGCAAGGCTGACGCTGTAATTCGGGATGTAAACGACTTTAATCAGGTCACGGATACGGGGGTCGTTGTTGATGACTTTGGCAACGTCGTTAATCAGTCGGATGATTTTCTTCGCCATGTAATAGGCGGAAGCGGCTTTACCGGCAAAGATGAACACGCGCGGCTGCCAATCGAAATCTGGGTTTTCCAAGATTTTGTTGTAGCGGTCAACGATGTGCATCACGTTCAATGCTTGACGTTTGTACTCGTGGATACGTTTGATTTGGATGTCGAAAAGTGCATCGGTGTTAACTTTGATGCCCAGCTCGGTTTCGATGTATTTGGCAAGGCGCTCTTTGGCGGCTTTTTTCACTTCACCGAATTCTGCCTGTACGGAGGCATCGTCCACTTTGTCGTTGAGCTTGGTCAGGTTGTCCAAATGCAGACGCCAGTCTTCGTCGCCTAGATGTTTGTCCAAGAATTTGGTCAGGCCCGGGTTGGCGATGTTGATCCAGCGGCGCGGGGTTACGCCGTTGGTTACGTTGGTAAAGCGTTCTGGGAACACTTTGGCAAAGTCGGCAAAGATGGATGTGGTCATCAAATCGGAGTGGATTTTTGCTACGCCGTTGACTTTGTGCGAACCGATCACGGCAAGCCATGCCATGCGGACGCGACGGCCGTGGGTTTCGTCAATGATGGATACACGGCGGACAAAGTCGTCGTCGAAGTTGCCGATGGCGCGCAAGGCATTGAGGAAGTAGGCATTGATTTCAAAGATGATGTCCAAGTGGCGCGGCAGCAGACGGCCCATCAGGTCAACCTGCCAAGTTTCCAAGGCTTCGCTCATCAATGTGTGGTTGGTGTAAGAGAAAATCTTACAGCACATATTCCATGCTTCAGTCCATGCGATGCCCTCTTCATCAATCAGGATGCGCATCAATTCAGGAATAGCGAGCACCGGATGGGTGTCGTTCAAATGGATGGCGACTTCGTCCGCCAAAGTGCGGATGCTTGGGAAACGGCATTTGTGGCGGGCAACAATGTCTTGAACGGAAGCGGAAACCAAGAAGTATTCTTGCTTCAGGCGCAATTCGCGGCCGGAATCGGTAGAGTCGTTCGGATACAGAACGCGTGAGATGTTTTCGTCACTGTTTTGTGCGCGAACGGCAGAGGCATAATCGCCTCGGTTGAAGTCGGCAAGGTCAAACAGGTTGCCTGCGTGTGCGGTCCACAAGCGCAATGGGTTGGCACATTCGCCGCCATAGCCCGGAATGATTTCATCGTATGCCCAAGCGGAAATTTCTTCGCTTGGCTGCCATTCTTTTTTGTCGCCCAAGTTCAACACTTGACCGCCGAAACGGACGGAATATTGTTTGTTCGGACGGGCAAACTGCCATGCTAAATCTTGGTCGAGCCACAAATCGGGTTTTTCAACTTGTTGGCCATCCACGATTTCTTGTTTGAACATACCGTATTGGTAACGGATGCCGTAGCCCATGGCCGGAATGCGCAGGGTTGCCAAAGAGTCGAGGAAGCAGGCGGCCAGACGGCCCAAACCGCCGTTACCCAAACCCGGATCTTCTTCTTGTTCGCAAACATCGGCAAATTCTTTGCCCAATTGCTTGAAGGCTTCTTCAAATTCGGCGTAAACGCCTTCGTTAATCAGCGCGTTGACAAATGAACGACCGAGCAGGAATTCCATAGACAGGTAATAAACCATGCGTTTGCTGTTGTCGATGTGGGCGCGGCGTGTTTTGAGGAAATCTTCCGCAATCAGGTCACGCGCGGCAAGCATGGCGGCGTTGAGCCATTGGTGTGAAGTTGCCTCCTTCGGATCTACGCCCAAGATGAAAATCAGCTTGTAAACGATGGACTTGCGGATGGTTTCGGCGTCCGGTTTAGGCATTACATAATCGTAACCGGAGATGGGGAGTTTTTTCTTAGCCATGGAAGCCTTTCTCTAGCGTGAGGCACTGGACAACGCGCCTGATGGTTTTATTAAAAACAACGAAACTCGGTTTTCAGACGGCCTGACAACAGCAACAGGCCGTCTGAAAGGAATGGTGCGTAGATTTGTTACAAACTAAGGGGATTATAGCGGAAAGATTTAAAAAAAGGATATATTTTTCTTTATAAAACATTCAATTAACAATTAAACCATTCATCATCTTATCGGCATTTTCAATTTATACCACCAAGCCAAAAATGAACAAATACCGACAAAATATCAAAAAGTTAACCAACCAATAACTTAATTCTCATTTAATTTGTTTTATGTAAAATCCAAATCCCCATATGCTCAACAACACATTTTCCTGATTCTTCGTAATTAAATTTCTCAGATGGTACGCAAGAAATTTCCCAATTGCCTTGAGGCAGGTTAAATAACTGACGACTACGTTTGGCATTGACCAACAGCAGCCACTCATCGTCCAAAACGATCTGAATCGCCTTACTGCCCCTGTTGTGCCAACAATATTCCGTCATCGGGCTGCTATCGGCATTGAGCCATTGCACCCGCTCTTTTTCCCACCAGCAATCATCTGTCAACAATTTGATTTGGCTGCGTACGCGTATCAGCTCTTGAGTGTAATTTCGTAACAAATAAGACTCATTTTGCCAATCCAGCCATGTAATCGGATTATCTTGGCAATAGCTATTGTTGTTGCCTTGCTGACTGTTGCCGAACTCATCGCCGGCCAAAAGCATGGGCGTACCGTTGGATAAAAATAAGGAGGCAAGCAACGCTTTGGAGGTGTATTCGCGATTAAGCAAAACCTCTTCATCATCGGTTTCGCCTTCTACGCCGTGGTTGTAGCTGATGTTTTCATTATGCCCGTCGCGGTTGTTTTCGCCGTTAGCTTCGTTGTGTTTTTCGTTATAGCTGACCAAATCGCGCAGAGTGAAGCCGTCGTGTGCAGTGATGAAGTTGATGCTGGCGGACGGGTGGCGGCCGCTGTGGTTGAAAATATCGGACGACCCGGCCAAGCGTTCGGCAAATGCGCCCAAATTGCCGCTTTCCCATGACCAAAACGCGCGCATATCATCGCGGAAACGGCCGTTCCATTCGGCAAAAGGTTGCGGGAAATTGCCCAAGTGATAGCCGCCCTCGCCGATGTCCCATGCTTCAACAATCAGCTTCAAACCAGCCAAAACCGGGTCTTGATACAGGACTTGGAAAAAACGGCCGTACGATTGGAAATCAGGTTCGCGTCCCAATACGGTTCCCAAGTCGAAACGGAAGCCGTCAACATGAAACTCCTCAGCCCAATAACGCAGGCTGTCTGCCGCCCAACGGGTAACATCGCGACGGACAATATTGAGCGTATTGCCGCAACCCGACCAGTTTTCATAGCTGCCGTAAGAGGTGTGCCAATACCATAAAGTGTTGTCGATACCGCGCTGACACAGCATCGGTCCTTTGTCGTCCTGTTCGGCCGTGTGGTTGTACACGACATCCAAAATCACTTCCAAACCTGCCTGATGCAGGGCTCTGACCGCCTGTTTAAACTCCGCCGCCGCACGCTCAGGATTGTCGGCATAAGACGGCTCGACGGCAAAATGGGAGTAAGTGTTGTAGCCCCAATAATTGCTCAAGCCCATCTGCTGAAGATGGTATTCGTCCAGATGATAATGAATCGGCAGCAGCTCGACCGTCGTTACCCCCAACTCTTGCAAATAAGCCAAAACCCGTTTATCACTCAAGGCTTTATAAGTACCTGCATATTTCAAATCGGGGAACTGCTTGGTAAACCCTTTGACATGGGCTTCATAAATAACGGTTTTGCCCCACGGTATTTCCGGACGGCAATCTTTGGCCCAATTAAATCGGCTGCATCCGATCACGACGCTTTTCGGTGCAACGGTGGCATTGTCGCGTTCATCTTCCGGCCTGAACCATGCCATTTCTTCAGCGGTACGGTAGCTTGGTTTGCCGTCAATTTTTTTAGAATACGGGTCAATCAGCAATTTGTTGGGATTAAAACATGAGCCGTATTCTGCGTTTTCACGTCCATACACGCGAAAACCGTATCGCTGCCCTGCCTTAACATCCGGCACAAATCCGTAAAATACCGAACCGCGCCGCGAAGGCATCTCCAAACGGGTTTCTTTATCCTTATCAAACAGACACAATTCGACCTTTTCGGCATTGATGGAAAACAAGGTGAAATTCGCGCCCTTGCTTGTCAGGGTCGCGCCCATGGGATAAGGCTTGCCTTCCTCCATATGCCATGATTTGGCAGTCATAGAATGATTCCTTAGTATGTATTTGGTTTCGTGTCCAATATAAGGCCGTCTGAAAATCTTTCAGACGGCCTTGAATCATATTGATATCACTATCTTTTAATTTTCAGCTGATT
>NZ_KV831701.1:84887-130017 GCF_001837185.1 Neisseria sp. HMSC064D07
GGCAGGCATGATGCCCACCCTCAAAGTTGATTTACGCTTCGTCTTTGACTGCCGCCTGATACAGGTAAACGGTTGCCAACGGCGGTACGGTAACAGACAGGGAATTTGGTTTGCTATGCGACCAAACTTCTTCTGTCTCCACCGTTGCGCCGGCAGAAACGCCGCTGCCTTTGTAATGCAGGTCGTCTGAATTGAGGATTTCGCGGTATTCGCCGGCAGAATTCACACCAAAGCGGTAGCCTTCGCGTACTACTGGTGTGAAGTTGCTGATGACGATAACGCGGTTGCCTTCGCGGTCGCGGCGCTCGAAAACGAATACGGAATTGTCGCCGTCATCGGCAACCAGCCATTCAAATCCTTCAGGCCATTGGTCTAATTGATAAAGCGGCGCAGTGTCTTTATAGACATGGTTCAACTCGCGCACGAAGTCTTGTACGCCTTTATGCCAGCCGCCTTCTTGCTCCAGCAAGAACCAATCCAGTCCTTCGTTGTAGTTCCACTCGCGGCCTTGTGCAAACTCATTGCCCATAAACAACAGTTTCTTACCGGGGAATCCGTACATAAAGCCGTAGTAGGCGCGCAGGTTGGCAAATTGTTGCCAGCAGTCGCCGGGCATACGTCCGAGCAGCGAACGTTTACCATGCACGACTTCGTCGTGCGAGAGCGGCAGGACGAAGTTTTCGCTGTACTGATACATCATGCCGAAAGTCATTTTGTTGTGGTGGTATTTGCGGTTGATGGGGTCTTCCATCATGTAGCGCAAAGTATCGTTCATCCAGCCCATATTCCATTTGAAGCTGAAGTTCAAGCCTTCTTGGCGGGTCACATTGGCAAATGAAGTGGACTCTTCGGCGATTTCAGTCGCAGCCGGAACTTCCTCTTTCAACATGGTGTTGGTATCACGCAGGAAAGCGATGGCTTCAAGGTTTTCATGGCCGCCGTATTGGTTCGGAATCCACTCGCCGTCTTTGCGCGAATAGTTGCGGTAAATCATCGAAGCCACCGCGTCAACGCGGATACCGTCAAAGCCAAAACGTTCTATCCAATACAGGGCGTTGCCTTGCAGGAAGTTTTTCACTTCGTTTCTGCCGAAGTTGTAAATCAGGGTGTTCCAGTCTTGGTGGTATCCTTCGCGCGGATCGGCGTGTTCGTACAGCGCGGTGCCGTCGAATTTGGCCAGGCCGTGGTCGTCGGTTGGGAAATGGCCGACCACCCAGTCGAGGATAACGCTGATACCTGCTTCGTGCGCGGCTTTAATCAATGCACGCAATTCTTCCGGCGAACCGAAACGGCTGGTCGGCGCATACAAACCGGTTGCCTGATAGCCCCATGAGCCGTCAAACGGATATTCGGAAACAGGCAGGAACTCGATATGGGTAAAGCCCATGTCTTTGACGTATGCCACCAATTCTTTGGCAAGCTCTTCGTAAGTCAGCCAGAAATTGTTTTCCGGATTGCGTTTCCACGAACCCAAATGCACTTCATAAATGCTGATCGGCGCATCAATGGCATTGGCGCGAGCGCGGAAGGCCGGTTCTTCCACTTCATCAGGCAAACCACGCACGATAGATGCGGTGGTCGGGCGCAGTTCCGCACCGAAAGCATACGGGTCGGCTTTTTCACGTACATTACCGTTGGCATCGCGGATTTCAAATTTGTAGAGGGCATTAAGTTTGACTGCAGGAATAAAGATGTCCCAAATACCGTTGTCGCGGTGGAAACGCATTACATGGCGGCGGCCGTCCCAGTTATTAAATTCGCCGATAACGGAAACGCGTTGCGCATTGGGCGCCCAGACGGCAAAGCGTATACCCTTCACGCCATCCAACTCGGCAAAATGCGCGCCTAAAGTCTCATAAGGACGCAGGTGTTTGCCTTCGGCCAACAGCCAGGAATCCATGTCTTGCAATGCAGAGCTGAAATGATAAGGGTCTTCTTCAATCACTGGCTCGGTGTCTTCGGTGTAACGGATACGCAAAGCGTAATCAGGCGCATCATCGGGCAAAACAGCCACAAAGAAACCGCGTTCATCAATTTTTTCAGACGGCACGATGAGTTCGCCGCTGCGGCGGTTCACAATATCCACGCTTACTGCGCCGGGAATCAAAACGCGTACCACTTCATCGCCCTCTGCAAGGCGATGTCGCCCCAGATAAGCGAACAAGTCGCTGTGGGTGGCAAGAAACAGGCTTTCGACCGTATCGCGCTCGATTTGGTCAAGTTCATGATAAGTCTTGATTTGGCTGTTTGTTTTCATGCGTACCTCGTCAATAATGGCAAGTTGGCCGCCCATGAGGCGGTGTTGTAGGAAATCTTCCAAAGAAACCGGCATTTTTTGCGCCCAGTTCGGATAGCCTTCGGTTACACCCGGGACATTCAGATTGTCGATGACGCCCAGCAGGTTTTCCAGTTGTACGGCGTAAAGTTTGCTGCGGCTCAATGCGCCGTATTTATGCAAAGCCGCCAGCAAGGTTTCATCGGCTTTTGCCGGCATTTGTACGTCTGCACCCAGACAGCCGGTTTCTTTCAATTTATCCAGCAAATCAGCTTTATCGTGTTCGCGCTCGTCCAAGGCCGTCTGAAAAGCGGCTGCATCAGGCAAAGTACCGAGTTTGAACATCGTATCCAAATCTTTGCCTATCCAATAGCCTGCCAAGGGCGCAACATCGTGGGTACTGATGACCGTAATCGCCTGCTCGGGGTATTCTTCAGGTAATTGAAAACCGTTCCAGCCCTTGCTGAAATACATGACTTTGTAAGAGAACACTTGATAGCGGTTGAGCAGATAACGCGCTTGATCGGGTACCGTACCCAAATCCTCGCCGATAATGACGCAACGGTTGCGCCGGCTTTCCAAGGCCAAAATGGCAAAAGTCACTTCGGCATCGTAATGCACATATGCGCCGAAATCTGCTGTTTTATCGTTTAAAACCCACCACAAACGACACAATGCCATCACATGGTCAATCCGCAACACGCCATACAGGCGCATGTTTTCGCGCAACAAATGGGCAAACTTCTCATAGCCCGTATGCTTCAACATCGACGGATTAAGCGGCGGCAAATCCCAATTCTGCCCTGTCGGCCCCAAAGGATCGGGCGGCGCGCCGACCGATACGTCCATACAATAATCTTGGCGGTTTAACCAAGTATCCGCGCTGCCTCGCGCCACGCCGACTGCCAAATCGCCGTAAATGCCGAGTTTGACACCGTATTCGGCAGCGGCTTGGTTGACTTCGCGCAACTGCTCCGCACAAAGCCATTGCAGCCACATATAAAAACGGATTTCACGTTCATGGCTGCGCGCGAATTTTTCTACCGCTTCGCCATCAGGCTGATGAAATTCAGACGGCCATGACTGCCAACCCACTTGTCCGGGACGGCTGTAATACTGGTCCAAAGCCTCAAACAAACCGAAGCCTTGCAAAGCCTTGCCTTTTTCCGCAACAAATGCTTCAAATGCAGCGCGTTCATTTGCCGCAGCTTCGCAGGTATTTTGTTCAAACGCATTAAACGCCATTTGCAGCGCATCACGCTTGCATGCCCAAACCGCCGTATAAGTCACCGTTTCCGTAACACGCAAAGCGGCAATACGCTGACGGATTTTCGGTTGTGCCAGCCAGTTTTTCAGTTGCTCGTTATAAGTAAACGCGCCGACTTTTTCGATATCCAAGTAAATCGGATTGAGCCATTCGCGCGAAGAAGGGCTATACGGGCTGGCAAAGGCAGGCTTGCTGGTAAACAAGGCGTGCAAAGGGTTGATACCGACAAAATCCAGCTTTTTCTCCCCCGCATATTTCATCAGGTTCAACAAATCAGTAAAGTCGCCTATGCCCCAGTTGCGCTCGGAACGCAGACTGTACAAATGCATGGTCAAACCATTCATCCGACCGCCATTGGCAAGCAGTTTGGGTTGGTAAACCGATTCAGGCGCAACAATCAGGCGTACAAGGCGACATCCGCCACCGGTATCGGCCGACAAAGTGTAATAACCGCAAGCCAGTCGGGGCAGCTTAATCCAAAGCGTATCGTTGTCGCCTGGATATAAAGTCAAGCTCTGGCACTCATCTGCCTCATCAATCAATACGACCGCTTCCGCACCATGAAATTCAGACGGCATCTGTAAAGATTCTTCGCCGTTTTCATGCGCGATCATCGTATTCAGATAAAGGCCGTCTGAATCCGGTTTGCTTTTGTCCAAAACAGCAACGATCGATTCCAACACTTCAGGTTTGGTCGCATGATATGTACCGTTGATGTCGTGGTAGCCTAAATCAATACCGGCCTCTACGGCCTGTCGCTCCAATGTCTCACTCATTGCATTCTGCCTGTTTTACCAATATCTGAATCTTAATACAGATTGTGTCGCACCGTTATATGTAATTTATTGTAGTCTCTAACAAAATCCATATTTCCCTGTTTGATTTGACCTGCGCCAAAATTTCCTATTTATCTGTCTTGTAAAAACTTAAAGGCCGTCTGAAAAGGAAGGTTTCATTCCTTTTCAGACGGCCTTTATCATGCTTCAAGCCTGATTAGTGGTGGTGATGACCGTGCGGGCCATGTACGTGACCGTGGGCAATTTCTTCCTCGGTCGCATCGCGCACACCTTCAACAGTCGCTTTGAACAATACTTTCATACCGGCCAAAGGATGGTTACCATCCACTACGGCTTTACCGTCGGCAACATCGGTTACACGATAAATCAATACATCGCCGGTTTCCGGATCATCGGCTTCAAACATCATGCCGACTTCAACTTCGACAGGGAACACGCTTACATCTTCAATACGCACCAGCTCAGGATCTTGCTCGCCGAAAGCATCATCAGGCGACAAAGCCACTTCAACGGTATCTCCTACATTTTTGCCGTGCAACGCTTCTTCCACCAAAGGGAAAATACCGTCATAACCGCCATGCAGGTAAGCAATCGGCTCTTCGGTTTTATCCAACAACTGGTTGTTTGCATCGTACATTTCATAATGCAGCGAAACTACGGAATTTTTAACAATAGACATCATGTCGTCCTTAATCAATATTTAAAAGTCAAGTCCAGGCTATTCTATCACAGCTGTAACTAAACAATCGGTTTACCTTAAACAAATACTTTTGGCAAACACAACAAAACCAAAAAAGCCCATATAAAAAACCAAATTGAATGATCCCAATCCATAAAAGTTGCTTTTTCACAACACAAAGTTGCTAAATTACAAAAAATTCCCCAAACGCAAAAACATTCTAAATCCTTAAAACCAACAACAGTTAAAAATAATCAAATTATTGAATATAAACAACTTTTTAAAAGTTCATTAATTATGAATATTTTTAGATGATTTTTTACCTGCCTCCCTGATTTACATTATTTTCGTTAATTTTGTATTGATTTTAATCCGCAAACGGTTAAGCAACGTTGCATTGGCCCACCCCGTGGGGCATAATAACGAAAATTCAGCAATGAATTTCTACTGTACAGGCCGTTTGACGGCTATTTTTAGTTTAAATGTTTAAATCGATTTAAAAAAGGTCCTCAAAAATGAAAAAATCTCTGTTCGCTGCTGCTTTGTTGTCTTTAGCTTTGGCCGCTTGTGGCGGTGCTGATAAAGCTGCTGAAACTGCTGCTTCTGCTGCTTCTGAAGCCGCTGCTTCTGCTACTGAAGCTGCTGCTTCTGCTGCTGAAGCTACCGAAGCTGCTGCTACTGAAGCCGCTGCATCTGCTACTGAAGCCGCTGCTTCTGCTACTGAAGCTGCTGCATCTGCTGCTGAAGCCGCTGCTTCTGCCGCTTCTGAAGCTGCTAAATAATATTCTTTTGAATATAAGAAAAGCAGGATACCATTGCGTATCCTGCTTTTTTACATTCCTCACACTCCCCTTCCCGACTTTTCCGCCTGACTGCCATGCACCTTCACGACCGTTTTGCTGAGTTTCTTTCCGCCTCTGAAATTATCGAAGCCACTCCGGCCTTGTTAAATGACCAACGCCACCGCTTTGTTTCTTCGCCGAATATTGTCTTACAGCCGAACTCTGTCGAAAGCGTGCAGAAAATCATGCGTTTCTGCTTTGAGAACCGTATCCGCGTCACCCCGCAGGGCGGCAATACCGGATTATGCGGCGCAACGGTAACCACCGAAGGTGTACTGCTCAATCTCTCCAAACTCAACCGCATCCGCGATATCAACCTTGCCGACAACAGCATGACGGTTGAAGCTGGCGTGATTTTGCAAAATGCTCAAAAGGCGGCAGCCGAAGCCGGACGACTGTTTCCGCTCAGCCTTGCCAGCGAAGGCTCTTGCCAAATCGGCGGCAATATCGCCTGTAATGCCGGCGGTTTGAATGTCTTGCGTTACGGCAGCATGCGTGATTTGGTATTGGGTTTGGAAGTCGTTTTACCAAACGGCGAACTGGTTTCCCACCTTCAGCCCCTGCACAAAAACACAACCGGCTACGATTTGCGCCATCTTTTTATCGGCAGCGAAGGAACATTGGGCATCATTACCGCCGCCACACTCAAACTCTTTGCCCAGCCCAAAACCAAAGCGACAGCATGGGTAGGTTTAGACGATATTGAATCCGCCGTCTCGCTTTTAACTGCGGTACAAGGCCATTTTGCCGAACGCTTGACCAGTTTCGAGCTGATCAGCCGCTTTGCCCTCGATTTATCTTCGGAATTCAGCCAACTCAAAAAGCCTGCCGATGCGGAATGGCATATTTTGATTGAACTTGCAGATTCCGTTCCCGATGCCGGACTGGATGAAAAGCTTGCCGAATTTCTCTATCAAAACGGATGGGAAAACAGCATCTTGGCGCAATCCGAGCAAGAGCGCTCCGATTTATGGACCTTGCGTGAAAATATTTCCGCTTCCCAACGCAAACTCGGCACCAGCATCAAACACGACATTGCCGTCCCTATCGCCCAAGTAGCCACCTTTGTCCGCCAATGCGCGCCTGCCTTGGAAACCCGTTTCCCCGGCATACAAATTGTCTGCTTCGGACATTTAGGTGACGGCAGCCTGCATTACAATACATTCCTTCCCAACGTATTGAGCAACGAAGCCTACCAATACGAAGACGCCGTCAATACCATTGTTTATGAAAACATCCTTGCCTGCCACGGTACGATTGCCGCAGAACACGGCGTAGGCATCATCAAAAAACATTGGCTGCCCCGCGTACGTACACAGGCCGAACTCGTTCTGATGCATGCCATCAAAAATCAGCTTGACCCTTATAGCATTATGAATCCGGACAAACTCCTGCCTTCTTTGGATTAACCAATACAAAAAGGCCGTCTGAAACATTTCAGACGGCCTTTTTATTTTATCCAAACTATTTCAATGCCGTTTTCCAATCCAATCCGCCCAACGACGGTACCTGTATCACTTCGTTGGTATCCAAATTGACCGCTGTCAGCTCTCCGCCCCACAACGCGCCGGTATCCAAAGCAATAACCTGATCGGTATTAACGTAACCCAATGACGACCAATGTCCGAACACGGTAATATAATCCAAATTCTGCCTATCCGGCGCTTTAAACCAAGGGCGCAGGTAAAGCGGCATTTTTTTCAGAGTGGATTTATATTCATAATCCAATTCGCCTTTATACGTCAGCGCCCGCATACGGGTAAAGACGTTGATAATCATGCGTAGGCGCTCATAGCCTGTCAAATCGTCCGTCCACTCGGTCGGCTTGTTGCCGTACATTTTGCCAAAAAATTTCCTGTACTTTTTACCTTGCAACTCATCCTCAGCTTCACGGGCAAGGCTTTCGGCTTTATCAACCGACCATTGCGGCAAAATACCGGCATGCACCATCACATGCCTGTCGCCGCGCACCAACAGCGGCTGATGACGCAGCCAGTCAAGCATGGCATGACTATCGGGATGGGTCAAAATCGGCTCAACCGTATCACTACGCTTGAGCGTTCCTTCACCGCAACCGACTGCCAAAAGATGTAAATCATGATTGCCCAAAACCATTTGCACACTGCTGTCATGCTCTTTGGCAAATTTCAGGGTTTCCAAAGACTTCGGGCCGCGATTGACAATATCGCCGACCAGCCAAAGGGTGTCCGTACCATGATTAAAGCCGATTTTGGCAAGCAACAAAGTCAGCTCATCAAAACAGCCTTGAATGTCTCCGATTGCGTAATGTGCCATTATTATTGTTTTCCGTTGTTATTATTTTCAGACGGCCTCAAGCCCAGCCCAGGCCGTCTGAAAACATCATTTATGCATTTAAAACCAATACTGCCTCTGCTTCAACCTGAACGCCTTTAGGCAGGCTGGCCACGCCAACCGCCGCACGTGCAGGGAAAGGTTGTTCGATAAATTCAGCCATCACTTCATTAAACACGGCAAAGTTGGCCAAATCGGTCAAATAAGCATTGAGTTTGACGATATCGTTCAAAGAACCGCCGGCCGCTTCGGCTACGGCTTGCAGATTTTTAAATACTTGCACTGCTTCGGCGCGGAAGTCGCCATCTCCGACCACAGTCATCGTAGCCGGATCCAAAGGAATCTGACCGCTCATATAAACCGTATCGCCTGCGCGGACTGCTTGGCTGTATGCACCAATCGCGGCAGGGGCTTTGTCGGTATGGATAATGGTTTTAGACATGATATTCTCCTCAAATAGAAATGTCAGAATCAGGTGGAAGCTTCGAATTTTACTTTCAACAGAAATACGTTTCAATAAAAGCATTCAATTAATGCGTTTAGCCCGTCTTGTTCTTCCCCGATTTTAAACCTACAATCCCACACATTATTCATTTCAAAGCCGAAATTATTATGTTTTTTGTCTTATCCCCAGCCAAAAACCTCAACGAAAAAGACCCCTCCCCCATCAGCAGCTTTACCCTGCCCGATCTTCTGCCCGAAGCAGAAATCCTGATGCAGGAGTTGCGTCAGCTTGCCCCCCAACAAATCGCCGAGCTGATGCATGTTTCCGACAAAATCGCCCTGCTCAATGCCGAACGCAATGCCGTATGGCACACGCCGTTTACCCCTGAAAATGCCAAACAGGCCGTATTTATGTTCAACGGCGATGTCTATGAAGGCATTGCCGCCGATACCCTCAAACCAGAACAAATCGACTATCTGCAACAACACGTCCGCCTGCTCTCCGGCCTATACGGCGTACTGCGCCCGCTCGACTTAATGCAGCCCTACCGCTTGGAAATGGGCACGGTCTTTGCCAACTCGCGCGGTAAAAACCTCTACGAATTTTGGGGCGATAAAATTACCGACCTGCTCAACCAAACACTGGAGCAGGCCGATAGCGACGTTTTAATCAACCTCGCCTCACAAGAATATTTCAAATCCATCAACACTAAAAAACTCAACGCACGCCTGATTACGCCGATTTTTAAAGACGAGAAAAACGGCAAATACAAAATCATCAGCTTCTACGCCAAGCGTGCGCGCGGTTTGATGGTGCGCTACGCGGCAGAACACAGCATTACCGAGCCTGAAATGCTCAAAAATTTCGACTACGAAGGCTATTCATTCAATGAAGCAGCTTCAAACGAAGCCAAATGGGTATTCATGCGTGAAGAACAATCCAAATAAAAACAAAATACTAGATATTTTCCCTAAAATACCACTTGGCAAAGGCCGTAAGTTCCATTAGTATTACGGCTTCAAGAACGGAAGCGTGGCAGAGCGGTTTAATGCAACGGTCTTGAAAACCGTCGAGGGTTGATAGCCCTCCGTGAGTTCGAATCTCACCGCTTCCGCCATTCTTGATAAGGATATAAAGACTTGATTGATTCAAGTCTTTTTTTTATTTTTGTCCTTTTGAAATTTAAGTTTATGTTGACAGGTCAACATTATCGATAAACAAAAGGCCGTCTGAAACTTCCCTATCCGGTTTCAGACGGCCTTTTAAACTTTATACCTATCCAAGCACCCCTTCCCTGTTTATAACCGAATACAAAACCAAAGGCCGTCTGAAAATCTCTTTTCAGACGGCCTTTGGTTTTTCTACAAATCAAACGCGGCATTAATCAAACGTTTGGTGTAGTCGTTTTGCGGATGGTGGAAAATCTGATCCGCGCTGCCGTACTCAACCATTTCTCCCTGCTTCATCACAATCACATTATCGCTGACAGCGCGCACGACAGACAAATCATGACTGATGAACATATAAGTCAGGCCGTATTTCTTCTGCAAATCGCGCAAAAGTTCGACCACTTTGGATTGTACGGAGCGGTCAAGTGCAGAGGTCGGCTCGTCCAAAAGAATGAATTTCGGGCGCAGGATAACGGCGCGTGCAATAGCGATACGCTGACGTTGTCCGCCGGAGAATTCATGCGGATAGCGGTTGAGCGCATCAAGCGGCAGGGACACTTCCTTCATGACTTCCAAAACGCGCTGGATACGTTCTTTTTTGGTCATTTCAGGATGATGAACCGTCAAACCTTCGCCAATAATTTCGCCAACGGTCAAACGCGGGGAAAGCGAACCGAACGGATCTTGGAACACAATTTGCCGTTGCGATTTCAGACGGCGTGCTTCTTCGGTGGTATAGTTTTTCAGGTCTTTGCCTTCAAAGGAAATATGGCCGGTATAAGGCAGCATCTGCATGACGGCTTTGCCCAGCGTGGATTTGCCGGAACCCGACTCGCCGACGACGCCCAATGTTTCGCCTTCTTTAATTTTGAGGCTGATGCCTTTGACGGCGTCAAAAGTTTTGAGCGGCTTGCCGAAAAAGTTTTGCTTCAATACGAAAGAAACATTGACATTATCGGCATCGATTAACACACCGGCGCTGGTTTCTTCCGGCTCTTTCATACCTTTGGGAATGGCATTGATGAGTTCGGCGGTATATTCGTGTTTCGGATGGGTAAATACTTCTTTGATTTTGCCGCGCTCAACAATTTCGCCGTTACGCATGACGCAGACGGTTTTGGAATAGTGTTCCGCCAAACCCAAATCGTGGGTAATGAAGATAATCGCCATGCCCATTTGCTGTTGCAAATCGTGGAGCAAATCGAGAATCTCAGCTTGAATGGTCACATCCAAAGCGGTGGTCGGCTCATCGGCAATCAGCAGGTCAGGTTCATTAATAAGCGCCATGGCAATCATAATACGTTGCAGCTGACCGCCGGAAAACTCGTGCGGATACTGCTTCATACGGCGTTCGGCTTCTTTGATGCCCACACGTTCCAACAATGCCAATGCCTTCTGTCCTGCTTCTTTTTTGCCGAGCTTTTTATTGTGCACACGCGCCGCTTCAATCAGTTGCGCACCGATACGCATAAACGGATTGAGGGAAGTCATCGGCTCTTGAAAAATCACGCTGATGCGGTTGCCGCGCAAATCACGCAGGGTTTTCTCATCTGCATCCAAAATGGAAATGCCGTCAAAAGTAATGCGCGAATCTTTGCTGTATCGGGCAAATTTTTCAGGCAGCAGGCGCATAACGGACATAGATGTTACGGACTTTCCCGAGCCGGATTCGCCGACCAAAGCCAATGTTTCGCCCTCTGCCACTTTAAAGCTGACATTACGCACGGCATGCACGGTTTTCTCATGCAGCTCAAAATCGATGTCCAGATTTTCTACAACCAGTAACTGTTTTGTCATTTTGATAATCCTTTTGGTTGCGGTTTAGCGGTCTTTCGGGTCAAGCGCATCGCGCAGGCCGTCGCCGATAAAGTTGAAACAGAACAAAGTGGTTACCAAGAAGAAACTCGGCACGAGCAGTTGCCATGGTGCGGCTTCCATCGAAATCGCACCTTCTTGCAGCATCGAACCCCAACTAGTCATCGGCTCTTGCACGCCCAAGCCCAAGAAGCTCAAGAAGGATTCAAACATAATCATGCCCGGCACCAGCAAAGAGGCATACACCATCACCACGCCCAAAACATTCGGAATAATGTGGCGCGTTACGATTTTACGTTTTGCCACGCCGCTCACACGCGCCGCTTCGACAAACTCTTTATGCTTCAAGCTCAAGGTTTGGCCGCGCACGATACGCGCCACGTCCAGCCAAGACACCAAACCTACGGCGGCAAAAATCAAAAGCAGATTGCGGCCAAAGAACGTGGTCAGCAGAATGACAAAAAACATAAACGGAAACGCGTTCAAAATTTCCAAAAAGCGCATCATCAGCGAATCGAGCTTACCGCCGATAAAGCCGGCAATCGCGCCATAAAGCGTACCGATGACAACGGCCACCAATGCGCCGGCCACACCGACCAGCAAGGAAATACGTCCGCCGGTTGCCGCGCGCGACAGCAAATCGCGACCGAGCAAGTCCGTACCCAGATAGTGATGAGTAGAAAGGGACGGCGGAATCTGCATATTGTCCCAGTCGGTGAAGTCGTAGGTGTAGCGGACAATCCATGGTGCCACAATCACAAAAATGCTGATCAGCAACAGGATGATAATGCTGTACACCGCCGCTTTGTTCTGTTTAAAACGCCGCCATGCGTCGCTCCACAGGCTTTTGCCGTGTACTTGGGCGTATTCTGCTGCCTCTGCGAGGGCCTGAGTCTGCTTCTTTTTAAATAACATAATGTTCTCTCTCGCTTTTTATTCTTTCTTCAGGCCGTCTGAACGTTTCAGACGGCCTTTGCGCAAATGGGATTAATAACGGATTTTCGGGTCAATAATGGCATACAGAATATCGAGGATGGCGTTGAACAAAATGGTCATAATGCCCACCAAAATCGTCAAACCCAAAATCATGCCGTAGTCGCGGTTGAGCGCGCCGTTGACAAATAATTGTCCGACACCGGGAATACCGAACACGTTTTCAATCACAATGGAGCCGGTAATGATGCCGACGAATGCCGGGCCTAAGAAAGAAACAATCGGCAGCATAGCTGGGCGCAGCGCATGGCGCAGGATGATGCGGCTCATGGGCAGGCCTTTGGCGCGTGCCGTGCGGATAAAGGGGCTGTTCAATACTTCAATCATCGCGCCGCGCGTAATCCGCGCGATACTGGACACATAACCGATGGACAAAGTAACAACGGGCAAAATCAAGTTCATCAGTGCGCCATCGTTCCAGCCGCCTGCAGGCAGCCATTGCAGTCTGACGGCAAACACCAGTACCAATACCGGCGCCATCACAAAACTGGGAACGACAATGCCGGTCATCGCGCCGCTCATCAGCGCATAATCCAGCCAGCTATTTTGTTTTAAGGCGGCGATGATGCCGATAAACATGCCGAAGATAGCGGCGATTAAAAAGGCGTAGAAGCCAAGTTCTGCCGATACCGGCAGGGATTGGGCAAGCAACTCATTAACGCTGAAATCTTTATATTTGAACGATGGCCCCAAATCCCCCTGCGCCAACTGCTTGAGGTAGTGGAAATATTGGAGGTACATCGGATCATTGAGGTGGTATTTGGCTTCGATATTAGCCATGACCGCAGGCGGCAGATTGCGTTCGCCTGTGAACGGGCTGCCCGGTGCGAGCCGCATCAGGAAAAACGATACGGTAATCAACACCAGCATGGTCGGGATGGAAGCACATATCCGTTTGATGATGAATTTCAACATAATCAGGCTGTCCTGTCTGAACATACCGGACTCGTGAAAACAAAGCTGACCTGAAGCGGAAATCGGATGAATGGCAGCAGGCGTCTGTAACGTCGCCGCGCCGGTTTCTCTCTCTATTCCGACCGGGTTATTGTTTTTATTCGGAGTCGGGTAAGGTTTTTTAGTTTTTAGATAATTGTTGTTATAAGGCCGTCTGAAACTTTGTATCCGCCGTTTCAGACGGCCTTTCACGTTAACGCGCCAAAGGTTCGGTGCGTTCAATCAGCCATGCTTTGGCCGCGCCTTCTGTCAAAGGCTCAAGACGGCGGCGCACTTCGGCGTGATATTGGTTCAGCCATTCGATTTCGCTACCGGTCATCAGTTTGGTATCGATGAGGCGCGTATCGATTGGGCAGAGGGTAACGGTTTCAAAATACAGGAATTTGCCGAACTCGGTTTCCTCTGGGTTTTCAACCGGACGGTTGATTACCAGGCTTTCGATACGGATACCCCATTTGCCCGGACGGTAAAGACCCGGCTCGTTGGAAGTCAGCATGCCTGACTTCATCGCGTGATGCGGTTGCGGCACAGCGGCAACGGCAATACTTTGCGGGCCTTCATGTACATTGAGGAAATAGCCCACGCCATGACCTGTACCGTGACCGTAATCGCATTGCGCCTGCCAGAGCGATTTGCGGCAGATGGCATCAATCATCGGGCCTTTGATGTTTTCAGGGAAAATGGTTTCCGCCAGAGAAATATGCGCTTTCAACACCAAAGTGTAGTCGCGTTTCATGGCCGCACTCGGATTGCCGACAGGCACCACGCGCGTGATGTCGGTCGTACCGCCCCAGTATTGGCCGCCAGAATCAATCAGCAGCATACCGTTGCCTTTGATTTTGCTGTTGTTTTCCGGTGTCGCGCTGTAATGAGGCAAGGCAGCATTGGCATTGTAGCCGGCGATGGTGTCGAAACTTGGCGAAATAAAGCCGGGACGTTGGCTGCGGTGTTTATAGAGCATGCCATCGATGTCCAGCTCGCTCAATTCGCCGCCGTCTGCCAAGATTTGTTCAAACTCGGCAAAGAAGCCGCACAATGCCGCGCCGTCTTCCGCCATGGTATTGCGGATATGGGCAATGTCGGCATCGGATTTAACCGATTTGAAGAATGTGCTTGGGTGGATGGCTTCAATCAAACGGACGTCTTCAGGCAGGCGGCGCAAAGTACCGACTGCGGTTTTGTTCGGATCAATCAGCAATGCGCCCTTAACGTCTGCCAAATAGTCCGCCGCTTGCGCATAAGGCAATACTTCAAAACCTGCCGCTTTCAAAGCTTCGGCAGATTCGGCTTTCAGACGGCCTGCATCGGTAAACAATACGGCTTTGTCTTGGCTGATAAACAGATGGGACAAGAACACGGGGTTGAACGGCACATCATCGCCGCGCAGATTGGTAATCCAAGCGATGTCGTCCAAAGATGAAACCAAATGCGCATCTGCGCCCTGCTCTTTCATGGCCGTACGGATACGGGCCAATTTTTCGGCCGCCGTTTCGGAAACGTAGTCGGGATGGTGAACGTAGATTTCCGGAGTCGGCAATGCAGGACGGTCGTCCCACACTTCGTCCAACAAGGTTTCAGGATATTCGAGGCGGATGTTTTTGGCGGCAAGTGCCTGTTTCAAACCGCGCTCGCCGCTGAGTGCGAACATATCGGCAGGCGCGCCGACGACTGCACCCTCGGGCAGATTTTGTGCCAACCACTCGGTATAAGGCGCATCAACGCCCATTTTTTGCAGCTCGATGCCGTTTGGAGAAAGCTGTTGGCCGGCCTGTTCCCAATAGCGGCTGTCCGTCCACACGCCTGCTTTATCGGCGGTTACCACCAAAGTGCCGGCCGAACCGGTAAAGCCGGAAAAATCGCGACGTGCCTGCCAATGCTCGGGCAGGTATTCGGAAAGGTGAGGATCGGCGGAAGGAATGACAAACGCGTCCACGCCATGTTTTTTCATGGCTTCGCGTAAAACGGACAAACGTTGTTGTACAGATTTCATGTGTTATGTCTCCTGTTGTTTCAGACGGCCTCTGTCATCAAGGCCGTCTGAAAACTTGTGCTGTCTATAATCAATCTATTTTTTCGGTGCGAACGACCAGCTTTTGACCGTGTAGTTCCGCAAAGGGTCTTTGTCGGAATAGCCGATAATATCGGGTTTGACCATACGCACTTCAACCTGATGATACAGCGGAATCAGTGCAGCGTCTTCTTGAAGCTGCTTCTCCGCATCGGCATAAAGCTGGCTGCGCGCTTCCTTGCTGACACCATCTTTCAGCGTATTGTTCATAAATGTATCAAACGCCGCGCTTTTGTAGCGGAATGCATTGTTTGAGTTGTTGGATTTCAAGATATTGAGCATACCCGCCGCATCATTGAAGTCGGAACACCAGCCGCTGAACGAAACCTTGAAATTGCCTTGCGCGCGCGTATCCAAATAAGTTTTCCATTCCTCGTTGGACAAAGTCGGACGGATAAACGGAATGGCGGCTTTCCACACCGACTGCACGGCAGTAATTTGTTTTTTGGACGCTTCGCTGGTGCTGTACAAAATATCAAACTCAAGCGGATGGTCATCGTTGTAGCCTGCTTCGTTCAACAGTTTGCGCGCGGTTTCGATGCGTTTTTCAGGCGTCCACTCTTTCCACTCCGGATAAACAGGAATCACACCCTGCATTTGCGGCGGCGTCAATTGGAACGCAGGCGTATCGCCACGGCCGCCCACTTTGACGACGATGTCGCGGCGCGTCAGCATATTGAGCGCCTTGCGGACACGCGGATCGTTAAACGGCGCCGCTTCGTGGTTCGGCTCCAAATACCAGCTGCACAAAGAAGTCGTGCGTCTTACTTGGCCGGGAAACTCAATATCCGCCACTTTGACCTGATCGCTGGGAATGCCGTAAGTTACGTCAATTTCATTGGCGCGATAACGGTTGTATTCACCGCTACCTGACAAGAAAACCGCCTTCGGAATGGCTACTTTGTCTTTATCGTAATAATTGGGATTGCGTTCCATATTGATGTGGCTGTTGACTTTCCAATCCTTTAACAGATAAGCGCCACTGGAAACATAATGACCGGGCTGCGTCCACTTGTTGCCGTATTTTTCAACAGTGGCGCGGTGAACTGGAAAAGTGAATTGCTGAATCAGCATATCAGGGAAATAAGGTACAGGCGCAATCAACGTAAATTGCAGGGTCTTCGCGTCCAACGCCTTGACGCCCAATGTCTCAGGCTTGGCTTTGCCGTTTAATATATCTTCCGCATTTTCCACTTGGGCATCGACCAAATAGCTGCCGAAAGGTGCGCCGGTGGCCGGATCGGCAAGACGGCGAAAGCTGTACACGAAATCTTCGGCAGTAATCGGATCGCCATTGCTCCATTTGGCATCACGCAGATGGAAGGTCCAAACACGCTCGCCCTCGCTCTCCCATTTTTCCGCCAAAGCAGGAATGGTTTTGCCTTCGGCATCCGTACCGACCAAACCATCCATCAACTGACGGATAATCGCACCGGCCGCCATATCGCCGCTCATCTGAGGATCCAGCGTGCCTGGCTCGACGCCGTTGCTGACTACCACGCGCTCATAATCGGTACGCTTAAACTCAGGAGCAGGCTTAACATCGCGGCTGCACGCCGACAATGCGAATACGGCAGCCAATGATGCAGTCAACAGCGGGTAGGTTTTTCCGGCCATATTTCATTCCTTCTTTTGGGTATTCTTCTTTTTCAGACGGCCTGATTATTCAAACTACACTTAACTACAAATATTTGAGGTTTTTAAACCCAGTTAAAGCCTCTATTTTTAGATATAAAAATAGTGTTTAAAACTACCTATACCATCGAAATAAAAGCAGCCGTCTAAGATTGTCGGCAAATTAACACAAAAATACGTAACTGAAAACTATTTTTCAATTTATCCTACGATAAGTTACAAATGTATTGATTTTTTATGATTTGTCAAATAAGATTATCCGAACTCTTTCGCCATAAGCAAGAAAAAGACATAAAAAGGAGAATCAAATGAAGAAGTTATCTTACTTTATTGCCACTGCCCTCATAGGCTCTTCCCTAAGTGCCGCCCACGCCGAACCTAAAATGAGCGGCACCATCTACATCATGACCGAGGTCGAACACAACAATAAAACCGGCGTCACCAATACAACCATTTCCGATAAAAGTTCCAGTCTTTATCTCTCCGATGAAGTACGACTCAACAACGACTTATGGCTGAAATGGCAACTTGGCTCCTTTATTTACTTCGATTCCGACCGCTGGGGCGGCTGGGGTACTGCCGACTCATACGTCGCGCTCAACAGCTACAAAAACCTCGGCACCGTCAAAATGGGTTACATCAGTACGCCCATGAACAGCATTTATCTGAACCCGTTCGACACCAACAGCCCGATTTTGGAGTTCGGCAAAATTTCTCGCTTCGGCCAACGCCGTGTTTCCATGGCTTATGAGTCGCCTTGGAAAAACGGTTTCCAATTCAAATTCAACGTTTCCCCCGGTTCCAATGCCGCACGCAACAACAATGACTGGAATCCGGACAAAAAACGTGACGGCGACTGGGTCTTCGGTTGGGGTGTAGACTACTACCACCCAAACAACGGCTTTAACGCACACTACGCTGCCGAATACGCACCCAACGACTCTCCGACCGAAACCAAAGACTTCCAAGCCCATGCATTCATGGCCGGATACAGCAAAGACAAAATCTCCGTCGATGCCGCGTTCCAATACGCCAAAAACACTTGCGATGGCTTCAGCTGCTGGGGCGTATGGAAAGATGCGGCAGGCAACGTAGCCGGTTCTTACGACAAAGAAATCAACAACACCAAAGAATTTATGGTGTCCGGCTCATACAAAGTGGGCAATTTCAAACCTCAAATCGGCTTTGCCTACGGTAAAAGCTCTGTCGGAGAAGACTACAAACACGTCGCCGTCAGCACCGATTACAGCTTCTCCAAACGGACGACCGCCACACTCGGCGCCGGCTGGTTGAAAGAAAACGTCAATCCGAAATACGAAGAAGATTTGCCGAAAAAATCTTCTTACGCCGTGGGCATGGTATTCAAACACCGCTATTAATGTCTGACAGATTAAAGGCCGTCTGAAACAATTTGTTCAGACGGCCTTTTCTACATCCTATAATTAAACTTGCAGCCCACCTTAAAAATCATTACATTGCCCACACTCAAGCAACAAAAACGTCATCATGAACGCCCACCGCACCCTCATCATCTCCGTTTTTATCGTCGCCAGCTGCGGCCTCGCTTACGAGCTCATCATCGCCGCGCTCGCAAGCTATCTTTTGGGCGACAGTATTTTACAGTTTTCCTCCGTCATCGGGCTTTATCTGTTTTCAATGGGTATCGGCGCCCACCTGACCCAATACATCAAAGATAAAGACGTATTGCACCGCTTTATCGAAATCGAACTTCTGGTCGGCATCATCGGCGGCATTTCCGCACTGGCATTATTTGTGGCCTTCGGTTTATCCGCCGCCCCGTTCCGCACCCTGCTCTACGCTTTTGTACTGATTGTCGGCATGGTTGTCGGCATGGAAATTCCTTTAGTCATGCGCGTGTTAAACCAAAAAGGTGCGGAATTTAAAGAACTCGTTTCCAAAGTATTGACTTTCGACTACTTGGGCGCACTTGCCGTCTCGTTATTATTTCCGCTCCTGCTCGCCCCCAAACTCGGCATGGCGCGTTCCGCCTTGTTGTTTGGCATCTTCAACGCCGCCGTCGCCTATCTGACCGCCCGCGTATTCAAATCCGAATTACCCCGCTATCACGCCATCCGTACGCGTGCGTTTATCGTATTGACCGTGCTCATTACGCTCTTCATCTACGCCGACCGTATTTCCTTTAAAGCCGAACAAAGCTATTTCGGCGATCCCGTCGTCTATCAAAGCCATTCACCCTACCAACGGCTGGTCGTGACACGCTGGAAAGACGACACCCGCCTCTACATCAACGGCAACCTGCAATTCTCCTCACGCGACGAAGCCCGTTACCATGAAGCACTCGTTCTGCCTGCCATGCAGATGGTTCCCAATGCAGAACGCGTCCTGATTCTCGGCGGCGGCGACGGATTGGCGGCACGTGAAGTCTTAAAATATCCGCAGGTCAAAAATGTTACTTTGGTCGATCTCGACCCCGACATGACCGCCACTTTTAGAACCTCCGCCACCTTGAGCGCGCTCAACCAAGGCTCGCTGTCCCATCCCAAAATGCACATCGTCAACGACGATGCCGCCAAATGGCTGGAAGGGTCGTCTGAAAAATTCAACGTTATCATCATCGACCTACCCGACCCGTCCAATTTCTCGCTGGGCAAACTCTACTCCGTCCCCATGTACCGCCTCGTTGCCCGTCATCTTGAGCCGCAGGGCAAGATTGTTGTGCAATCGACTTCGCCTTATTTCGCCCCTAATGCCTACTGGTCGGTCGTTGCCACCCTCGAAGCGGCCAAGTTGAATACCGCACCCTATCATGTCTACGTCCCTTCCTTTGGAGAATGGGGATTTGTGTTGGCAGGGCTTGACCAAAACTTCCCCATTCCGCAAAAATTCGACGTACCCACCCGCTATCTCAATGCCCAGACCGTTGCCGAAATGTTCCGTTTTCCGCCTGATATGGCAAGGCGCAAGGTGGAAGCAAATTATTTAAACAACCAAATTCTCGTCAGTTATTTTGAAAGCGATTGGAACAATGTGATGCGATAGAATATCTAAAGGCCGTCTGAAACATCTGTCTTCTTTTTATCCCCGTTCAGATGGCCTCATCGCCCGTTTACCCTTTTTCACACAGCATTTGCTTGAAAAAATAAGGTTTATCTTTATCTAGATAGAACACAATCGACACTATCCGTTGAATGAAGGAACAAACTCTTATGCAGTATTTTGGAATCGGTTTTTTGGTTTTAATCTTTTTGGAAATCATGTCCATCGTCTGGGTTGCCGACTGGATAGGTGGCGGCTGGACGCTGTTTGTGATGGCTGTCAGCTTTATCAGCGGTATCTTTATGCTGCGCCATACCGGCATTTCCGGCCTTTTGCTCGCAGGCGCAGCCGTCCGCAGTGGCCAAAACATTTCCCTCTATCAGATGCTGTGGCCGATTCGCTATACCGCCGCCGCGGTTTTCCTGCTCAGTCCCGGTTTTATTTCAACCGCCGTTGCCCTGCTCTTGCTGATTCCGTTTAAAGGCAATGCGACCGTTTCTTCTGCGCAGTCTTTCCAAAGCCGTCAGACTTATAGCTCCGCCAAAGAGGATGAAGACATTATCGAAGGCGAATACACGGTTACGCGCACCAGCAAAGCCGACAAACCGCAAGACTATATCGAACACAAACCCGATTGACGACTGCCTTCATAACAGGCCGTCTGAATTAGGAATACCTCAAAAGTGTTTCCTATTTCAGACGGCCTTCGTCATTTCCAGGCTTTGAAAATGTAAATATCGGTTTGTAATTCGGTTATTCCGCATAAATCATTTAAAATAAGTAGCTATTTTGATTCTAAAAACGACACGGTACCCAATGAACGTTCAACGTCTTTTCCCTCTCTCCCTCAGCTTGATTACCGCCGCTGTTTTATCGGCGTGCGCCACCCAAAACACACCGACTGCTTCGAAAACTGAAACCGTCGTTCAGCCTAAATCCACTTCTATTCCTTCACGCCGCGCCGACAGCGAATCCAAAGTCCTGTCCGATTACAGCCAATACCAAAGCGCCATCGATGCCGCCAAACGCGGCGACGATGCTTGGGTTCAACAATTTTTATCCCAAGCCAGCGACAGCGCAATGACTGAAAACGTCCGCAACGAATGGCTGAAAACCTTGGGCGCACACGGCCAGTGGGATTTATTCCGTCAAGAATTCGGCAAATTGAACGCCGCCGGCGTCGCACAAGAAGTGCAATGTTATGCCGATTTGAGCAGCGGCAATTACAGCAAAGCCGCCGAGCTGGTTCGCGTGACCGGCAAACTGCCTGCCGGCTGTACCCGCTTAGTTGAAAGCGCGGCAGCTTCAGGCCGTCTGAACACCAACGACGCATGGCGTCGCGTGCGCGGCTTGTTGAGCAACAGCCAAACCACGGATGCACGCAACCTCGCCGCCGCATTGGGCAGCCCGTTTGAAGGTGGCGCGCAAGGTGCGACCGAATATAGCCTGTTGAGCGTAATCGGCAAAGATGCACGCAAATCCGCTTCTGCCGCCGCTACCCTGTCCGACATGGAATCAGGCCTCAGCCGCGAACAACGCAGCTTCGCATGGGGCGTATTGGGCCACTACCATGCACAAAGCCAAAACATGCCGACTGCTTTGAGCTACTACGGCCGCGTTTCCGACCGCAAGCAACTGACCGACGAACAATTGGAATGGTACGCACGCGCCGCTTTGCGCCTGCAACGTTGGGACGAATTGGCAAGCGTAATTCAGCATATGCCTGAAAAACTGCAAAAAGACCCGACATGGCAATATTGGCTGGGTCGCAGCTTTGCCGCACAAGGCAAAGGCAGCCAAGCCAAAGAAATGTACGAAAAAGCCGCCGCTTCCGGCCGCAATTTCTACGCAGTATTGGCAGGTGAAGAGCTGGGCCGCCGCATCAATACGCACAACAACGTTTCCGATGCCGATGCCAGAGACGTCCGCCGCATGAGCGAAGACGGTACCATCAAACGCGCATTGGTTCTGTTTAAAAACAGCCAAAGCAACGGCGACTCCAAAATGCGCCGTCAGGCACAGGCAGAATGGCGTTTTGCCACCCGCGATTTCAACGAAGACAACCTGCTGACTGCCGCGCAAGTCGCTTTTGACAACCAATTCTACGACATGGCAATCAACAGCGCAGACCGTACCGACCACAAGCTCAACTACAAACTGCGCTACCTCTCTCCGTTTAAAGACCTGACCGTCCGCTATGCCGCACAGGCAGGCGTTGACCCTGCATGGGTTTACGGTTTGATTCGCCAAGAGAGCCGCTTTGTCATGGGCGCTCAATCCAGCGTCGGCGCACAAGGCCTGATGCAGGTCATGCCTGCGACCGCCCGCGAAATCGCCGGCAAAATCGGCATGAGCAGCAGCGAACTCTACACCATGGACGGCAACATCCGCATGGGTACTTGGTACATGGCAGATGCCAAACGCCGCCTGCAAAATAACGAAGTGATGGCCACCGCAGGCTACAATGCCGGCCCAGGCCGCGCCCGCAACTGGCAGGCTTCTTCGCCTTTAGAAGGCGCGATTTACGCCGAAACCATCCCATTTACCGAAACCCGCGACTACGTGAAAAAAGTCATGACCAACGCGACTTATTACGCGTCATTGTTCAACGAACCGCAAACTTCGTTGAAACAACGTATGGGTACGGTTCCCGGCCGTTATTAATACCCGATAGGCCGTCTGAAAAGTGCGACAGAATCAAACGTTCAGACGGCCTGAAACCTTGACAGACTATCGGGTTTATAAGATAATCGCCCGATTGTTTCTGACCGCAAAGGTCACTTGCACGGCAAAAGCCGACTTGTTAGGAGGTGATGTTTACATCACGGCGCGTATCCCGCCCTGCCCTAGGCAAACCAGCGATACAACAACTCTCCCATTATGACAAACCGTCCTCTATTTCTTAAAACGGTTTGATTGAACAAAATTTAAAGGAAATAAAATGCCTGCTATTCGTGTTAAAGAGAATGAACCATTTGAAGTTGCCATGCGTCGTTTCAAACGTGCCGTAGAAAAAACCGGTCTGTTGACCGAACTGCGCGCCCGTGAAGCGTACGAAAAACCAACTACCGAACGCAAACGCAAAAAAGCTGCTGCAGCTAAACGTCTGCAAAAACGTCTGCGCAGCCAACAACTGCCTCCTAAAATGTACTAATTACAGGCCTGCCCTGTGATAAACGACACACCGCAAGGGCAGCTTTGCGGTGTGTTTTGTTTTTCAGACGGCATTTTTTATATAAAGTGAGAACATTATGAGCCTAAAAACACAATTAACCGAAGACATGAAAACCGCCATGCGCGCCAAAGACCAAGTGTCTTTAAGCACCATCCGCCTGATTAATGCCGCCATCAAACAATTTGAAGTAGATGAGCGTACCGAAGCCGATGACGCAAAAGTCATCTCTATCCTGACCAAGATGGTGAAACAGCGCAAAGACAGCGCCAAAATCTACACTGAAGCCGGCCGTCAAGATTTGGCTGACAAAGAAAACGCGGAAATCGACATCCTCAACCGCTACCTGCCGCAAATGATGTCCGCAGAAGAAATCAAGACTGTCGTTGAAGCAGTCATTACAGAAATTGGTGCATCAGGCATGGCCGATATGGGCAAAGTCATGGGCGTATTGAAGACCCGCCTGGCTGGCAAAGCCGACATGGGCGAAGTCAACAAGGTTTTGAAAACCGCATTGACTGCTTAATCCTCAATAATCAAAAAGGCCGTCTGAAATATTATTTTCAGACGGCCTTTCTTATTGTGCCAATCAAGCAGCAGTTACTTTACCTTCATGACGCAACAAAGTAATCAAATCGCTGATACGTTTTTTCATGGAACGGCGATCGACGATTTGGTCGATTGCCCCCTTCTCCAACAAGAATTCTGCACGTTGGAAACCTTCCGGCAAGGTTTCACGTACAGTCTGCTCAATAACGCGTGGACCTGCAAAACCAATCAGCGCATTCGGTTCTGCCAAAACCACATCGCCCAAGAAGGCAAAGCTGGCAGATACACCGCCCATGGTTGGGTCGGTCAATACGGAAATAAACGGCAGACGTTTTTCAGTCAGCAAATGCAAAGCCGCGCTGGTCTTCGTCATCTGCATCAAAGAGTTAATCCCTTCCTGCATACGCGCACCACCGGAAGCCGCCACGCAAATAAACGAACAATTATCTGCAACGGCACGACGTACCCCCTGAACGAAACGCTCACCCACGACCGAACCCATAGAGCCGCCGATAAAACGGAATTCAAACGCAGCCACAACGACAGGCAGGCCGTTCATGGTGCCTTTCATAACAACCAATGCATCGTCTTCGCCAGTTGCTTTACGCGCAGCTGCGAGGCGGTCGGGATATTTTTTGCTGTCTTTGAATTTCAGCGGGTCGGTCGGTTTAATATTGGCTGCAATCTCTTCACGGCCTTCTTCATCCAAAAGCAGGTCCAAACGTTCGCGCGCAGAAAGCGGATTGTGATGATTACATTTTGGGCAGACTTCGCTGTTTTGTTTCAACTCGGTTGAGTAAACCGTTGCCGAACAAGACGGACATTTGTGCCACAGACCTTCAGGGACGCTGGACGAACTGCTTCGGTTTTTAATTTTCGGAGGAAGAATTTTATCTAGCCAGCTCATGAATGACTCCTTAGGATTCAGAATTCAGACGGCCCGTTGAATATAAGGCCGTCTGAAACAATGGAATAAAAAATATTAGCGAATCGCGTCTTTCAACTCTTTAACCAACACGCCTACCGCTTCGGCCTCGCTACCTGCGTGGCTTTCAATCTCTTTGACGATACGGCTGCCGACAATAACGGCATCCGCTACCGCACCAATTTTACGCGCATTCTCCGCATTATTGATGCCGAAGCCGACACCGATCGGAATATCGATGTATTTGCGCAAAAGCTCTATTTTACGCGAAACTTCTTCAGTATCCAAACTTGCCGCACCGGTCACGCCTTTGAGCGATACATAATACACAAAACCGCCGGCCACTTTGGCAATCGTTTGAATACGCTCCTCAGTTGTTGTTGGCGCAATAAGGAAAATACAATCAATACCTTGCGCTTTCAGCGACTCATGTAAAGGAGCAATGGTTTCTACAGGAGAATCCACAGTCAATACGCCATCTACGCCTGCTTCGGCAGCCGCTTGCGCAAACGCTTGATAACCCATTTTATGTACTGGGTTCAAATAGCCCATTAACACAATCGGCGTTTTATTATTGGTTTGGCGGAACAAACGTACTGTTTCCAATACGTCGTGCAAAGAAACATGATTTGCCAACGCCCTTTCGGCTGCACGCTGAATGGTCGGACCATCCGCCATCGGGTCAGAAAACGGCACACCCAGTTCCAAAATATCAGCACCATTAGCCACCAGGCTATGCATCAATGCCAAGGTTGTCTCAAGGCTGGGATCACCCACCGTAATATAAGGAATCAGTGCTTTTGCGCCATTGAGCGCTGAAAAAGTTTGTTGGATTCTGCTCATTTTCTGCTATCCATTTCATCGATTTGAATGTTGTCCGACAACCTGTTTATTCTGCCGTTACATTTGTTTTAAAAACCTCAGTCTGCCATGAAAAAGCGGCATTTATCCGCATTATCTAATGACTGTTTCTTCTCAATCGGCAAACAAGAGGCTAAGTATAACATTTACGGCTATTTCATAGAATCATTTGCAATCAAGATTCTGATATTTTAAAAGCAATAAAAAACAATAAAGGCCGTCTGAAAATCATTCAAACAGCCTTTATTAGAATCAATTATGCAAATCTTTGTATGCCTTCGCACTTTTGATCAAAATTTCCCTATCGATTACAGCTCGACATGGTGGTTTTGTTGTTCAGAACCCAGATGACGCTCCAAATCAGACAAAATCTGCGTCAGACCATGACGGACTTCTTCTGCATTGGCGGCAGGATTGCCGTTTGCATCCAAAGCACCACGGCTGAACGTATCAATATACGGTTCAAATGTATCTTTCAGTTTCAATAACTTAACTACATCTGAGCGCGTATATCGATCGCCACCGTATCCAATCACAACATTATTTTCATGTTGCCATTGGGCAAACTGAGCCGGGCTGATTTGCACCAATTGGCACATCTCATCCAACGTAAAATAACGCTTGGCAGGAATAACCGGATTATTGTTGTTTGTCATAGTAATGCTCCACCATGCCTTTGAGTTTTTGGCTGGCATGGAAAGTTACCACACGGCGTGCGGTAATCGGCACTTCTTCGCCTGTTTTAGGGTTACGGCCTGGGCGTTGAGGTTTGTCGCGCAATTGGAAATTACCGAAACCGGAAATTTTAATTTCTTCACCACGCGCCAAAGTGCTGCGGATTTCTTCAAAAAAGAGCTCGACGATTTCTTTGGCATCATTCTTGGTGACGTTGCTGACTTTGTCGACCAAAATATCAGCCAATTCTGCTTTAGTTAGTGTCATGTGTTTACCTTCATTCAAACTGGTGCAATTATTACCAAAATTCTTTTAAAAATCAAGTCCTCACCAAAAAATCAAATATTATTGGTGATTTTTGGCGACAACTTTTATCTTATTTTAAGCGCGAAGCTGTGCGTCTTTTTCGGCTGCCGCTTTAATCATTTTCGCCACCAAAGGCTCGATGACTTCATCTGTCAGCGTGTTTTCCATATCTTGCAAAATGATTTTGACGGCAACGCTCTTCATTCCTTCAGGCACGCCCGTACCGCGGTAAACGTCAAACACGCTGATTTCTTGAACCAGCTTGTTCGCCGCCGCTTTCAGGGCATTTAACAAATCATCATGCGTCACAGCTTCAGGCATTACAAATGCCAAATCTCGGCGTGCAGGTTGGAATTTGGATACAGACTGATAACGGGTTTTCTCACGACCCAATACCGCATCCATATCGATTTCAAATACCAGTGGCGCTTGTGGCAAATCATATTTTTGCAGCCATTTCGGATGCAACTCGCCAACAAAACCAACTACTCGGCCGCCTGAAACAATATTGGCGGCACGTCCAGGATGCAATGCCGGATGTTCGTTCTTAACAAAGGATACTTCCTTGTTTTTCAAAAGGCTCTCAACATCGGCTTTCATATCGTAGAAATCTACGTTGCGTGTTTTCTCACCCCATTGCTCAGGCAACACGGAGCCATACCACAAACCGCCGATACGTTCGTTTTGAACAAATTGATCAGCCGAATCTTTGCTGAACACACGGGCAATTTCAAATACGCGTACGCGGTTTTGCTTACGGTTCAAATTGTTTTGCAAAACTTCCACCAAACCGCCGATAAGCGTAGAACGCATGACGGCATACTGAGCCGCCAACGGATTTTGCAGGCGGATAGGATTAGTATTGGCAGCAAAGTCTTGCTCCCATTGCTCATCCACAAACGCATAGCTGACCACTTCGCGGTAACCGCGAGCCGCCATTTCGTTATAAACCGCAAAACGCGGACGTTTGGTTTCAGGCAAAGCCAACATTTTCAGACGGCCTGAAGTATAGTCGTCAGGAATATTTTCATAACCGTAAACGCGGCCGATTTCTTCAATCAAATCGGCTTCGATTTCGATGTCGAAACGGAAGCTAGGAGAAGTGACACGGAAGCCTTCTGCAGTTTTCTCAGGCTGCAAACCCAAGTGTTGCAAGATAATTTCGACTTGCTCGGCAGGGATTTCAACGCCCAATACCGTTTTCAGACGGCCTAAACGCAATTCGACCTGTTTTGCCTCGGGCAATTTTCCTTGTGCCTCAACCATTTCACCGGCTGCACCACCGCAAATCTGCAACACCAATTCGGTGGCACGCTCAATGGCATCAGCTTGCAAACGGTAGTCCACGCCACGTTCAAAACGGAAAGAAGAATCCGAGCCAAAACCGTATTGACGGGATTTACCGGCAATAATCTCCGGAGCAAACCAAGCAGCTTCCAACACAATATTTTGTGTCTCATCAGAAACCGCGCTTGCCTCGCCGCCCATCAAACCAGCCAAGCTCAACGCACCTTTTTCATCAGCGACCACCAGTGTATTGTCAGCCAAAGTAACCGTCTTCTCGTTCAGACACGCCAAAGTCTCGCCATTTTGAGCACGGCGGACAATCAAACTGCCTGACAGCTTGTCAGCATCGAAAACATGCATAGGCTGACCGATTTCCAGCATGACATAGTTGCCGATGTCCACCAATGCGGAAATGCTGCGGATACCGCTGCGTTCCAAACGTTGTTTCATCCAATCAGGAGTAGCCGCTTTCGCATTAACATTTTCAATAACGCGGCTGATAAAACGACCGCAGTCGGCCGGTGCATCAATACGGACAGCCTGTTTTTTCTCACTGCCGATAGAGGCTGTCTGAATTTCAACAGGCGTAAACGCACATTGAGTCAACGCAGAAACCTCACGCGCAATGCCCTTAACACTCAAGCAATCAGCGCGGTTAGGCGTAATTTTCAACGTAAACAACGTATCGTCCAAATCCAAGTATTCGCGGATATTGGTACCGACAGGCGCATCTTCAGGCAGAATGTGCAGACCGTCTACACCATCATCTGGCAAACCCAGTTCATTGGTCGAACACAGCATACCGTTTGATGGTACGCCGCGCATTTTAGTCGGCTTAATTTTAAAGTTACCCGGCAAGACTGCACCCGGCAAGGAACACGGCACTTTAATTCCCGGCTTGACATTCGGCGCACCACAAACAATCTGAACCAACTCGCCCGTACCGGCATCAACTTGGGTAACGTTCAAACGGTCTGCATCAGGGTGTTTTTCAACGGATTTTACTTCGGCAACAACCACGCCACTAAAAGCAGGGGCGGCAGTATCGATTTCTTCCACTTCCAAACCGGCCATGGTCAAAAGATGTTCCAGTTTATCGGCAGAAAGATCAGGATTGGCTTGGGTTCTCAGCCATGAGTAGGAGAATTGCATGTTATGTTCTCAATTAACTAATTAACTTTTGTTTTATCAGATTTTGTTTTCAGACGACCTGTTTATTTAGGAGCACAGGCTGCTTTTTAACTTTGTTGGGGGCGTTGCTTTCAGGTAGCCTTTTCAAACCTTAAGTAAAAACAATAAATATTGTTACAAACCACGCCAACAAGGCATAGCCTAAGGTGACACTGACTGTAAACGCCACACGCTCCCACCTTTTGAACCACGGCATCAACCAACTGCCGATCACGGTGACAAAACAGGATACAACAAACGCGGCAGATCCATAATTCGACCACCTTATTGCACCTTCCATATCGTCGCCGGTCATAATTTTCAAATCGGCTAACGCCAAAGCACGATTTTCGCAATATATGGACAGAAGCCACAATGCAAAAGCAAGCGTATAGCAAACGGATGGGGCAATATAGCGTTTCATGATTTAGCTTTCTGCGGTGCAGACTGCTTTTTCATTTTTAGACAACCTGCACGATCATTTTGCAAACTGCTTCAAAAAGTTCAAATCATTATCGAAGAACAAGCGAAGGTCATTGACGTTGTAGCGCAACATGGCAAAGCGGTCGAGACCGATACCGAAAGCGAAACCGGTATATTTTTCAGAGTCAATATTCACATTTTTCAACACGTTAGGATGTACCATACCGCAACCGCCGACTTCCAACCATTTGCCGTTTTCGCCCATAATGTCGATTTCGGCAGAAGGCTCGGTAAACGGGAAGAAAGACGGACGGAACCGTACTTGCAGATCATCGCGTTCAAAGAAGCGACGGATAAAGTCAGTGAACACTGCTTTTAAGTCGGCAAAAGTTACTCCCTCTTCCACCCACAAACCTTCGGCTTGATGGAACATAGGCGAGTGAGTGGCATCACTGTCCACACGGTAAACGCGGCCGGGAGCAATAATACGGATAGGCGGTTCTTTTTTGTCGAGCATATAGCGGATTTGAATAGGCGAAGTGTGTGTACGCAAAACGTCACCGTTTTCAACGTAGAAAGTATCTTGCATCGCACGCGCTGGGTGATTTGCAGGAATATTCAAGGCTTGGAAATTATGGAAATCGTCTTCGATTTCAGGGCCGTCCGCCACTTCAAAACCCATACCGTGAAACAGCTCGACCACACGTTGCAAAGTCAAAGTAACTGGATGCAAACCGCCATGTTCTTGCGCACGACCCGGCAAAGTAATATCCAAGGCTTCTGCAGCCAATTGAGCTTGCAGTTTGGCTTCATTCAGGGCATCGCGTTTGGCATTAAAGGCCGTCTGAAACTGATTTTTGCATTCGTTGATGTGCGCGCCTATGGTTTTACGCTCTTCAGGAGACATTTGACCCAAAGTTTTCAAAAGTCCGGTCAATTCGCCGGTTTTACCAAGATAGCGTGCTTTAATTTGTTCTAAGGCATTGAAGTCTTGCGCGGCTTCAATAGCGGCAATACCTTCTGCAACGATACGGTTTACATTTTCCATAGTGGTTTATCGTCTGTTTGTTGATGGCAGGCCGTCTGAAACAACAAAGCCGTCTGTTGGATTTGATTGCAAACCCGTTCAGACGGCCTTTTGTCTTACTGCGGCCAATCCGTTTGATAAGAGAGGCCTATTTTATCGCAAATTAGTATAAAAAAATAGAGTTTAAAGAAAGAAAATCAACTACATAGGATTTCTTTAAGAAAAGAAAAAAGGAAGCATAAGCTTCCTTTTTAAATAATCTTATCGAATTAAGCAGCCAAAGCAGCTTTAGCTTTTTCAACCAATTGTGCAAATGCAGCTTTGTCGAATACAGCCAAATCAGCCAATACTTTGCGGTCGATTTCGATAGCAGCGCGTTTCAGGCCGTTCATGAATTTGCTGTAAGACAGACCATTTTCACGGGCACCTGCGTTGATACGAACGATCCACAGTTGACGGAATTGACGTTTGCGTTGGCGACGGTCACGGTATGCGTATTGACCGGCTTTCATTACCGCTTGTTTGGCAACACGGTAAACGTTTTTACGACGACCGCGGTAGCCTTTGGCTAACGCGAAGACTTTTTGGTGACGAGCACGAGCGGTAACACCGCGTTTTACGCGTGGCATATTCTAAACTCCTTAAGCGTAGGGCAACATTTTAGCAACAGAAGCCAAATCGCGTGAATCCACCATAGCGGTGCCGCGCAATTGACGTTTAGTTTTAGTGGTTTTTTTGGTCAGGATATGACTTTTGAACGCATGACCGCGTTTCACACCACCGTTACCCAGTACTTTAAAGCGTTTTTTCGCGCTAGACTTGGTTTTCATTTTAGGCATTGGAAAACTCCATTCGTTATTAGATAAGGTATAAGGGGTTTTGAAATAAATTTCAAACACTTGTATCCCAAAATACCACGGTTTTTGCCGCTAATTAAACCTTATTCCGAGCGGCAATCGAAATAAGCCTTGCATTATAGCTTTATTTTTTCTTAGGCGCAATCATCATCACCATTTGGCGGCCTTCCATTTTAGGGAAGGACTCGATTTGTGCCACTTCAGCCAACTCTTCTTTTACGCGTTCAAGCAGTTGGGCGCCCAATTGTTGGTGGGCCATCTCACGACCGCGGAAACGCAATGTCACTTTGACTTTGTCACCATCGGCGAGGAAACGGTTGATGTTGCGCATCTTGATTTGATAGTCGCCTTCATCAGTACCCGGACGGAATTTAATTTCCTTAATTTGTACCTGCTTTTGGTTTTTCTTGGCTTCGTCGCGCTTCTTGGCTTGTTGGTATTTGTATTTACCGTAATCCATCAGTTTGCATACGGGCGGTTTGGCAGTCGGGGAAATTTCTACCAAATCGACATCTTGCTCTTCGGCCATAGCCAGAGCTTCACGAACTGAAACGACACCAAGCTGATCGCCTGACTCACTGATTAATCGCACTTCTTTGGCGGTAATTTCACCATTGATTCGTGCTTCGCGTTCTTGAGCGATGATGAATACTCCTATAAAAATTAATGATTGACGAGGGCATCAGTGATTTCTTGCTGCAATTGCGCAATAAAATCATCTACATTCAAAGAACCCAAGTCTTCTGCTTTGCGGCGTACCGCAACTTTGTTTTCTTGTTTCTCTTTATCGCCGACAACGATTTGATAAGGGAAACGGTATTGGCTATTGTCGCGGATTTTGTAACCGATTTTTTCGTTACGCAAATCCAATTCGACACGGAAGCCTGCCGCCTGCAATTTGGCAGCCACTTCGCGACAATAATCTGCTTGGTTCTCGGTGATATTCATAATCACCATTTGAACCGGAGCAAGCCACAATGGGAATGAGCCTGCATGGTTTTCAATCAGAATACCGATGAAGCGCTCCAACGAACCCAAAATAGCACGGTGCAACATTACAGGACGCGCACGGTCGTTGTTTTCAGTTACATATTCGGCATTCAAACGCTCCGGCAATACGAAGTCCAACTGCAGGGTACCGCACTGCCAAGAGCGACCCAAGGCATCTTTGACATGATATTCAATCTTAGGACCATAGAATGCGCCTTCGCCAGGCAATTCTTCCCACTCTACACCGCAAGCGGTCAATGCATCACGCAAACCTTGTTCGGCCTTATCCCAGACTTCGTCAGAACCTGCACGTTGTTCAGGGCGGAGGGACAACTTCACAGCAACATCATGGAAGCCGAATTGTCTGTAAATGCGAACAAGCAATTCATTGAATGCACGTGCTTCATCAACGATTTGATCTTCGGTACAGAAGATGTGCGCATCATCCTGCACAAAACCGCGAACACGCATCAGACCATGCAACGCACCGCTTGGTTCATTGCGGTGGCAAGAACCGAACTCGGCCAAACGCATTGGCAAATCGCGATATGAGCGCAAGCCGTTATTAAAAATTTGTACATGACCCGGACAGTTCATCGGTTTAACCGCGTATTCACGTTTTTCGGAACTGGTCACGAACATATTGTCTTTATAGTTTTCCCAGTGGCCAGATTTTTCCCAGAAGGTTTTATCCATAATCTGAGGTGTTTTCACCTCTTTATAACCAGCAGCATTCAGTTCTTTGCGCATATGCTGCTCAATCACTTGCCACAAAGCCCAGCCTTTAGGATGCCAGAACACCATGCCCGGTGCTTCATCTTGCAGGTGGAACAAATCCAATTGTTTACCCAGCTTACGGTGGTCGCGTTTTTCCGCTTCCTCGATGCGTTGGATATAGGCTTTTAGTTCGTCTTTACTTGCCCAAGCCGTACCGTAAATACGTTGCAACATTTCATTATTGCTGTCGCCGCGCCAGTATGCACCTGCCAGTTTGGTCAGCTTAAAGTTTTTCAAGAAACGGGTATTGGGAATGTGAGGACCGCGGCACATATCGACGTATTCTTGATGATGATACATACCCATTGCTTCCACTTCAGGCATGTCTTCAATCAGACGTAATTTGTACTCTTCGCCGCGATCTTGGAAAATTTTGACGACTTCTGCACGAGGCGTCATCACTTTAATGACGTCATAGTCTTGTGCAATCAACTCCTTCATGCGCGCTTCGATAGCGGCCATATCATCAGGCGTAAATGGTTTTTCAGTCGCAATATCGTAATAGAACCCGTCTTCAATGACCGGGCCGATAACCATTTTGGCATCAGGGTAGAGCTGCTTGACCGCATGACCGACCAAGTGCGCGCAGGAGTGGCGGATAATTTCCACGCCTTCTTTGTCTTTTGGCGTAATGATTTGAACATGAGCATCTTCAGTAATCGGATCGCAAGCATCCACCAATTTACCGTTAACCTTGCCCGCTACCGTTGCCTTTGCCAGACCTGCACCGATAGACGCTGCAATTTGCGCCACGGTAACGGGTGATTCATATTGGCGGACCGAACCGTCCGGCAAGGTAATGTTCAACATCAGAAAGCTCCAAAACATTAAAAAATAACGGCATAAAGCCGTTATGGAAATTTGGTAGGCACAATTGGACTCGAACCAACGACCCCCACCATGTCAAGGTGGTGCTCTAACCAACTGAGCTATGTGCCTTCATCTAAGTCGCTTATTGTAACGAAGCGTGTTCCCTTTTGCAAGCATCTGTAAATACTTTTCAGACGGACTGAATATTTTTGTTTGATTTATACCTCATTATTCTATCTCCTCCGTCATTCAGGCCGTCTGAAGCATTGTTTTGACAAAGATAAAATCCAGCCGTCAACCAACGAAAAATCCTTTATAATCTGCCCTTTCATTTCGCACACACGCGAACGTCCAATCTATTATTACTATGCTCAAATTTACCTTGCACAAAAAAGACGGTCATGCCCGACGCGGCACTTTGGAACTGAACCACGGCAAAATCGAAACGCCGGTATTTATGCCGGTCGGCACATATGGTTCGGTCAAAGCAATGAACCCGCAAAACCTGCATGACATCAAAGCACAAATCATCTTAGGCAACACTTACCATCTGTGGCTGCGCCCAGGTTTGGAAGTCATCGAACAATTCGGCGGCCTGCACGAATTTATAGGTTGGGATAAGCCGATTTTGACCGACTCGGGCGGTTTTCAAGTATTTTCGTTGTCCGACATGCGCAAGCTGACCGAAGAAGGCTGCACATTCCAAAGCCCGATCAACGGCGACAAACTGTTCCTCTCGCCCGAAGTGTCGATGAAAATCCAAACTGTGTTGAATTCTGACATCGTGATGCAGTTGGACGAATGCACCCCTGGAGAAGCAACGCACAGCCAAGCGCAAAAATCGCTGCAAATGAGCCTGCGCTGGGCGGAACGAAGCAAAAAGGCTTTTGAAGACCTGAAAAACCCAAATGCGCTGTTTGGCATTGTACAAGGCGCGATGTATGAAGATTTGCGTGAAGAATCGCTGAAAGGTTTGGAAGAGCTCGACTTCCCCGGCTTAGCCATCGGCGGCTTGTCCGTTGGCGAACCTAAGCCCGAAATGTACCGTATGTTGCGCGCTGTCGGCCCTATCCTGCCGGAACACAAACCACATTATTTGATGGGCGTCGGCACGCCTGAAGACTTGGTGTACGGCGTAGCACAGGGCGTGGATATGTTCGACTGCGTTATGCCTACCCGCAATGCGCGTAACGGCTGGCTGTTTACCCGTTTTGGCGATTTGAAGATCAAAAACGCCAAACACAAACTCGACAAGCGTCCGATTGATGAAAGCTGTACCTGCTACGCCTGTCAGAATTTCAGCCGCTCCTACCTGCATCATCTGCACCGTGTCGGCGAAATCTTGGGCGCACAGCTCAACACCATCCACAACCTGCACTTCTACCAAGTCATCATGGCAGAAATGCGCGAAGCCATCGAACAAGGTAAGTTTGCCGATTGGCAGGCGCAATTCCATGAAAACCGCGCCCGCGGTGTGGATTAATCCTTTTAAAGGCCGTCTGAAATCAGGTTTTAATTCAAACTGTTTTTCAGACGGCCTCAATATTCTTTATTAATAAAGCACAATCATGTCCCGTTTCCATACCGAACCTCCCTTAGCCTACACCGCACAAAACCGTACCGCCGTCCTGCTGCTCAACCTCGGCACGCCTGATGCGCCCACTGCTGCCGCAGTCAAGCCTTACTTGAAAGAATTTCTGTCTGATCAACGCGTTGTCGAACTGCCCAAGCTCCTATGGCAACCGATATTGCGCGGCTTGGTATTGACTTTTCGTCCAAAAAAAAGCGCGCATGCCTATGAAAAAGTTTGGTTTAAAGAAGGTTCGCCGCTTGAGGTTTACACACGTCGCCAAGCAGAAGCCCTGGCCAAACATTTGCCCGATGTCATCGTCCGTCATGCCATGACTTACGGCAACCCAAGCGTTGCCGATGTTTTGGCGGAACTCAAAGCCCAAGGCGTGGGCAAATTGCTGGTCATTCCGCTCTATCCGCAATATGCCGGTTCTTCTACCGGCGCGGCTTTGGACAAAGTGTTTCAAGAGTTATTGCTGCAACGCAACCAAATGAGCGTCCGCACCGTCTCCCGTTATTACGACGATGCCGCCTATATTCAAGCCATGAAGCAGCATATTGAAGCCTATTGGGCCCAAAACGGACGCGGCGAAAAACTGATGTTGAGTTTCCACGGCATTCCGCAAAAGCATCATGACTACGGCGACCCCTATCCTGACGAGTGCCACCATACTGCCAAACTGCTGGCGCAGGCATTGGGCTTGGCCGAACAAGAATACATCGTTTCTTTCCAAAGCCAGTTTGGCAAATCCCAATGGGTCAAGCCCAGCACGCAATCCCTGTTTGACCAGCTGCCGAAACAAGGCACAACCAAACTCGACGTATTCTGCCCCGGCTTCTTGGCCGACTGCCTCGAAACCATGGAAGAAATCGCCATTATGGGACGCGAACAATTCCACGCCGCAGGCGGCAAAGAATACCGTTACATCCCCTGCCTCAACGATTCCGCCGACTGGATTGCCGCACTTGCACAATTAAGTCGGGCCAATCTGCAAGGCTGGATTTGACCTAAACCAAAGGCCGTCTGAAAAATCCACTTTCAGACGGCCTTTAGCGTTATCATCAAGCTATTAAAACGCAAACCAAGCGTGTAGCCATCAAAAACAACACTACTCAAAAAGGAACACATCATGACTGCACTCCGCCCTATCTTGCTCCTTCTGACCGCACTCAGTATCCCAACCGCTTTTGCCGCTGATGCCGCGTTGATGAGCAAAGGACAAAAAATTTACGAAACCAACTGCGCTGCCTGCCACGGTAAAAAAGGTGAAGGTCGGGGTGCCATGTTCCCACCTTTATTCCAGTCCGACTATATCAATAAAAAACCGCAAGTGCTGTTGCAAAGCATGACCAAAGGCATCAACGGCCCGATTAAAGTAAACGGCAAATCCTACAACGGCTTCATGCCTTCTACCGCCATCAATGATGCCGATGTTGCCGCCGTTGCCACTTACATCATGAACGCCTTCAATAATGGCGGCGGTACGATTACTGAAGCAGATGTCAAAAAATCTCACGGGAAAAAATAAAACGTCTCTCCCCTAAAGGCCGTCTGAACATTTCAGACGGCCTTTTCGATACGGAACACATTTTCGTTTCTATATTTATGGTTACGCAACATCAACAAACATACGCAAAAAACCGTCAAACCAAAAAAAGCATATGCGTTTTGTGTTAAAGTAAACATTATTTAACGGCTGTTTTGCGTCCAGGTCGTCTGAAAGGTTTTCTGTTATGAACTTTTTCCGCAAGACTGTTTTATTTCTAGTCGTCCTCTCCATATTTGCCGCCTGCGGCTCCTTTATTTCCCAATACGTTTTGGGCATGAATCCGTGCGTATTGTGCATCCTGCAACGCTTGTGCGTATTGGGTGTCGGACTGTTGGCCATTGTTACGGCATTCAGTTCTCAATCTTCCAAATTTGCCCGCTCGCTCTCGGCATTATTGATTGCCGCCCCGGCCGTTTACGGCGCCGGTGTCGCCGCCTATCAAATTTGGCTGCAAAGCCTGCCGCCCGGCACCGCCCCTTCTTGCGGCGCACCTTGGACCTTCCGCCTGCGCGACTGGCCTTTGTTCGATTGGTTTGAACCCATCGTCCGCGGCTTTGGCAACTGCGCCGAGCCGGACTATCTATTCGGCGTTGCCCTGCCGGTGTGGAGTATTTTGTATTTCAGCTTCGTGGTATTGCTGCTGTTTTGGGCTTGGTTGAAAACCAGAAAAATCTGATTGGTTTCGATATAAAAAGGCCGTCTGAAATTTCAGACGGCCTTTTGTTCTTTAAACTATTATTCCAAATTCAACACGGCAGAAGTGTAAACATCTTGTACGTCGTCCAAATCTTCCAATGCGTCAATCAGTTTTTGCATCTTAACCGCATCTTCGCCGCTCAACTCAGTTTCGTTTTGGGCGCGCATGGTAACGTCGCCGTCAACAGATTTATAACCTGCCGCCTCCAAAGCCGATTTTACACCGGCCCAGTCGTTTGGCGCGGTAACCACTTCGATGGAACCGTCGTCGTTAGTGATGACGTCTTCCGCACCGGCTTCCAAAGCCGCTTCCATCAGCGCATCTTCGTCAACGCCCGGTTCAAACACCAAATAGCCTTGATGAACGAAGTTGAACGCTACGCAGCCGTCGGTACCCAAGTTACCGCCGTTTTTAGTGAACGCATGGCGCACATCGGCAACGGTACGGGTTTTGTTGTCGGTCAGACAGTCCACCATCAAAGCCGCGCCGCCGATGCCGTAGCCTTCGTAACGTAACTCGATGTATTCCACGCCTTCCAGATTGCCCGTACCTTTATCGATGGCACGTTGCACGTTGTCTTTAGGCATATTGTTTTCAGCGGCTTTTTCCAAAGCCAGGCGCAGGCGCGGGTTTGCGCCGGGATCGCCGCCACCCATGCGGGCAGCAACGGTAATCTCTTTAATCAGACGGGTAAAGATTTTGCCGCGTTTGGCATCTTGTCGGGCTTTTTTGTGTTGGATATTTGCCCACTTACTATGGCCTGCCATGTTGATTCCTTTCGTTTTTTCACGCGTTGAGGCGGAATTTGCTTCATTTGTAAGGCGTGCATTTTATCATAAGTTGCCTTTAGCCAAAATATTCAGACGGCCCAAACATTTGCAAAAACAGGCCGTCTGAAAACAAAGAAACCCTTTTTAAATAAAGAAGCACATTTACGGCAAACCTTAGTCAGTTTTTCGTTTTAATTCACGAAGGTTTACGGTATGATGACAAAATCGGTCAAAATTGTTAACAACTTAACCGGTATCGAATGGCAAAACGGCCTGCTCGCCGATATTGCCAACCGCGAAAAATGAGTGGGAGTAGTTACCCGTATCATTTTATTTTTATTGTTTTTATTAAAGGTTTTATTATGGAAGAAATATTGTCTGCTCTGGTGGGTGCAGTCAATCAGGTTCTTTGGGACTACCTGCTGATTTATGCCTTAATCGGCATCGGCCTGTTTTTTACCCTGTACTTAGGAGCACCGCAAGTGACCAAATTAGGGGCGGGTTTCAAATCCGTTTTCGGCGGCTTGTTCAGCAAAAAAGACAAAGACCACGAAGGCAAATCCCTGTCTCAATTTCAAGCACTTGCCGTGGCGATTTCCGCGCAAATCGGTACCGGTAACGTTGCCGGTGTCGCCACTGCAATTACTGCCGGCGGCCCGGGTGCCATTTTTTGGATGTGGTTGTCTGCCATTTTGGGCATGTCTACCATTTTTGCAGAAGCCGTTTTGGCGCAAAAATACCGCGTGGTCAGCCACGGCAAATACATCGGCGGCCCTGCGTTTTACATTACGCACGGCCTGACCCCGAAAATTGGCCGGGGCGCGGCACGTTTCCTGTCCGGCTTTTTCTCCATTGCCTTGATTATCGCGCTGGGCTTCATCGGCAACGCAACCCAATCCAATTCCATCGCTTCGGCCATGAATTTGGCTTTCGATATTCCCCCGATGGCTGTCGGCATTGCTTTGGCGGTATTCGCCGGCCTGATCATCATCGGCGGCATCAACCGCATTGCCGGTATCGCGCAATTTGTCGTGCCGTTTATGGCGGTGATTTACATCTTGTGTGCCGTGATTATTTTGTTCAAATTCTCCGACCACATCATCCCGATGTTCCACAGCATCTTTGTCGCCGCCTTTAATCCTGAAGCGGTATTGGGCGGTGCAGCCGGTATCGGTATGCGCGAGGCAGTCCGCTTCGGTGTGGCACGCGGCCTGTTTTCCAATGAAGCCGGTATGGGTTCGACCCCGCACGCTCATGCGACCGCCAACGTCAAACACCCTGTGCAACAAGGTATGGCCGCGTTTATCGGTATTTTTATCGATACACTGATGGTTTGCACGGCAACCGCGCTGATTATCCTGCTGACCGATGCCAACCTGTCCGGCGAAACCGGCGCTGCGGTTACCCAACTGGCGTTTAACAAGGCCTTCCCGGGTTTCGGTTCGCAACTGCTCGCCGTCTGTCTGACCTTCTTCGCCTTTACCACCATCATCGGCTGGTACTACTTCGGCGAATCCAATATCCGCTTCCTGTTCCGCGGCAAACACTTGGGCATTTACCGCGCACTGGTTTTGGTGGCCATCGTATTGGGTACATTGGGCAAAGTGGATTTGGTTTGGAGTATGTCCGATATGTTCAACGGCTTTATGGTCTTGCCGAACTTAATCGCCCTCTTCCTGCTGCGTAAGGAAATCCGTGCGGTTTACGACGATTATCTGGCGCAAACCAAAGCCGGCAAAGAGTTGACCTACAATTATGAATTCCACGAATTTCACGACAAAAACCCAGGTTAACGACAAACAAAAACCTCTCAGTCAACCTGAGAGGTTTTTTATTTCAGGCCGTCTGAAACTACAACACATAAAAATAAATGCTGATAAATTGCGTCAAACTACCTGCCAAGACAAACAAGTGCCAGATACCGTGGCCGTGGCGGATTTTCGTATCGTTGATAAACCAATAAATCCCCGCGCTATACAATCCGCCGCCCAACACCAGCCAAAATAATCCGCCTGCCGAAAGCGACTGTATCAGTGGCCATACCGCCACCACAATCAGCCAGCCCATCAACACATAAATCACCATCGACAGCAGCCGTTTCTCGCTTTTGCGTCCAATCGTCAGCTCCTGAACAATGCCCAGCAAAGCCAGCCCCCACGACACGCCGAAAAGCGACCAGCCCCAGCCGCCGTGAAGGGTAATCAGCGTAAACGGCGTATAGCTGCCTGCAATCAAAAGATAAATCATGCAATGATCGACCTTTTGCAAAATTGCCTTGGCCTTCGGCTGTGGAATGCTGTGGTATAAGGTTGAGCCCAAATACAGAAGCAGTAGGCAAACTCCGTAAGTCAGTGCACCGGCAATCCGATAGCCGTCCGCCGACTCTACCGCTTTCACCAGCATCAGCACCAAGGCCGCCACTGCCAACAAGAAACCGGCCAAATGGCTGTAAGCATTAAATCTCTCGCCGTGATACATAAACCATTCTCATTTCTAAAAAACCAAAGTGTACGCGAAGACAGAGGCTTCGTCAGAGAAATCGGTTTAAAAATAAGTTAAAGCGCAAAGGCCGTCTGAAAAACACGGCCTTGCAATATAACAAAAACATCTTTGCAACAAACAAACCATTCTTTCCCTTTTTCAGACGGCCTCACTAAAGTATCGACTATCGCCAAGATTGCAAAGAGAGAAAAAATGTCCATCCAAAACCATCACCTCGACTGGCTCGAAGCCGAGTCTATCTACATTATCCGCGAAGTGATTGCCAATGCCCAAAACCCGGCCCTGCTGTTTTCCGGCGGTAAAGACTCCGTCGTATTGCTGGCGCTTGCCGTCAAAGCCTTCCAAGTCAAAGGCCGCCCGCTGAAGCTGCCGTTCAAACTCCTGCACGTCGATACCGGCCACAACTACCCCGAAGTGATTCAGTTCCGCGACGATACGGTCGCCCGCACCGGTGTACAACTTGTAGTCGGTAGCGTAGAAGAATCCATCCGTAAAGGAAGCGTCGTCTTGCGCCGCGAAACCGATTCTCGCAACGCCGCCCAAGCCATTACGCTGGTTGAAACCATTGAGGAACAAGGCTTTGATGCGTTGATGGGCGGCGCACGCCGCGATGAAGAAAAAGCGCGCGCCAAAGAACGCATCTTCTCTTTCCGCGACGAGTTCGGCCAATGGGATCCTAAAAACCAACGTCCTGAATTATGGTCGCTCTACAATACGCGCCTGTTCCAAGGCGAAAACATGCGCGTGTTCCCGATTTCCAACTGGACGGAATTAGACATCTGGCAATACATCGCACGCGAAAAACTCGCCCTGCCGCCGATTTATTACACCCACAAACGCGAAGTCGTCGAACGCAACGGCCTGCTCGTTCCCGTTACCCCGTTGACCCCAAAACGCGAAGGCGAAATTGCCCAAATCCGTGATGTCCGTTTCCGCACTGTCGGCGATATTTCCTGCACCTGCCCTGTTGCCAGTACCGCCGCCACACCCGAAGACATCATTGCCGAAACCGCCGCCGCGACCATTTCCGAACGAAGTGCCACACGCATGGACGACCGCGTATCGGAAGCGGCAATGGAAGAGCGCAAAAAACAAGGCTATTTCTAAACTGTTTTTTTCAGACGGCCCATATATATTTCAAACCCGAACAACACGGCAAAGCCATCCGCCCCTGCCGTGTTGTTTGCTTTATTATTCTTGCAAATATCATTTAACAACAAAAGCTTAATTAAAAATCCTTACCAAGCGACAAACAATAAAACATAAACAAACATGGTATAATAAACACTTTCAGGCAGAGATTTAGACAAAAGTCTCAGGCCGTCTGAAGGAGGAGAAACATGAACCGACGCGTTTATATCGTACATGGCTTTGAAGGCAATCCGCATGGCAACTGGTTTGACTGGCTTTGCGCCCAAATCAAAAGCACCGGCGCACAAGCAATCTCCCTCGCCATGCCCAATCCCGACAAACCAAGCACGACCGCGTGGCAGTTTACCCTTGACCAGCACATTGGCAAGCCCGATGCCCATACCTTCCTAGTCGGCCACAGCCTCGGCTGCATTACCCTCCTTCACTTCCTCAGCCGCCAACAGCCGCAAAAAATCGGCGGCCTGTTGCTTGCCGCAGGTTTTGCCGATACGCTGCCGCCCTTACCTGCGCTCGATGCCTACATTAAAGCAGCGTCGCCCGATTTCGACATCCTGCGCAAAATCGACATGCCCAAACACTGCCTGGTTTCCGACAACGACACCCATGTTCCGCCCGAACTGACTTTGGACATGGCGGCCAAACTCAAAAGCCCTGTTACCCATATTCCCGAAGGCGGCCATTTGATGGCTTCAGACGGCTTTACCCAGCTGCCGCAGGCTTGGGAAGCGCTGAAACCCATGTTGACCGAATAAACGCACAATATAATCCGGTTTTCAGACAGCCTTGTCTGTCTTTCCTCCCCATAACAGGCCGTCTGAACAACAATAAAAAAACAACCTGCCTTTTCAAGCAGGTTGTTTCTTTTTATGCCTCATTGACGGCAAATTTAATATTGCACCGTCCATTCGATCTCGCCGCCGGCCCTCATCGGTACAAGCTCGCCATCGCCGTAAGGTACGCTGGCAGGTACGGTTTGCGTTTGTTTGAGCAATGTGATGGTATCGGAATTTTCAGGCAGACCGTAGAAACGCGGGCCGTTTTTAGAAGCAAAGGCTTCCAGTTTGTCCAACGCGCCTGCTTTCTCAAACACTTCGGCATAAAGCTCGATGGCGGTCATCGCGCTGAACATACCGGCGCAACCGCAAGCATTTTCTTTGGCAGTTTTGGCATGTGGCGCAGAATCCGTGCCGAGGAAGAATTTGTGCGCCTTATCGCCGGTAACGGCGGCAACCAAAGCCTGACGGTGGGTTTCGCGTTTGAGTACAGGCAGGCAGAAATGATGAGGACGCACGCCGCCGACCAAAAGGTCGTTGCGGTTGAGCAGCAAGTGTTGCGGCGTAACGGACGCGGCCACATTATCGCTGGCTTCCAATACCAGTCGGGCAGCCTCGGCAGTGGTGATGTGTTCAAACACGACTTTAAGATTCGGCACTTGCGCCAAAACTGGCTTCATCACGCGCTCGATAAAGGCGGCTTCGCGGTCGAAAATATCAATTTCAGCATCGGTCACTTCGCCGTGAACCAAGAACAAAATGCCCTGTTTCGCCATTTCTTCCAACACGGGAATCAGCTTAAACAAGTCGGTTACGCCGGAATCGGAATTGGTGGTCGCGCCTGCCGGATAGAGTTTGAAAGCCACAATACCGGCAGCCTTGGCTTCGCGCACGAGTTCGGGAGTGGCATTATCGGTCAAATAAAGCGTCATCAACGGCTGGAAGGTGCTGCCTTCGGACAGGGCGGCCATAATGCGCTCTTTGTATGCTTTGGCATCGGCAACGCTGACAACGGGCGGCTTCAGGTTGGGCATGATAACCGCGCGGCCCATTTGTCGGGCGGTGTACGGGGCAACGGCTTTGAGCGCGTCGCCGTCGCGCAGGTGTAAGTGCATATCGTCGGGGCGGATGATGGTCAGGGTTTGCATAGCTTACTTTCGAGTGGTTTGGTTTGATAATGTTTCAGACGGCCTTTATTCGGCGGTAACGGTTTCTATCGATTTGATATTTCAATCGTCAACTGATCTAAGGTAAAACGGCGGCCTTATTGTCGTAAGAATGATGGGTCAAATAAAAAACAGCCTGTACCGGAAAATGCTCGGACGACGTTGTTTTGACAGTCAACAAGGTTTCTTTCGGACTGCCGGACGCGCGCCATGCATAGGAAATCTGACGCATAGGCAACGGGGTTTCCGCCAAATTATCGGCACGCAACTCAGCGTTCAAACCTTGCGGCGGATTTTCTGCCAAAGCCAAAAATTGTTTGAAAATCAGATGGTCGTCGGCTTTAGCTGTGCGCACGCTACAACTGTCTTCAGTCAGGCTCAAATAATAATCCGCGCCGTTTACCGTTTTTTTCCAAATGCTTAATGCCTCCAAATCAATCATTCCGGCAGGCAAATCGGCAATATCTTTTTTCGACAATAAAACCAGTTTGTTGGCATTGGCAAACTCGCCGACAAGGGCAGCATCGCCGTCTGCGGCTACACAGCTTTGGCGGAACAAGTCGGTTACATTTTGGGCATAATCGGCAGCGTTCTGCGGCGAAACGCCTTCATTGCCGCATGCACTCAGGCAGACGGCCAATACAGCGGCAGACAACGCGATGGCTTTAGACATTTCAGACGGCCTTTATTTGTGTTTCAACACCAGCTTGAACACGCCGTCGGCCTCGCTCGATTCCAACAAAACATGTCCGGTCTGACGGCAAAACGCTTCAAAATCGCCTGGAGCGCCGCCATCGGTGGCCAATACGGTCAGCACTTCGCCCTCCTGCATTTGCGCTAAAGCTTTTT
>NZ_KV831701.1:130117-238544 GCF_001837185.1 Neisseria sp. HMSC064D07
TTTTTGGCACGCAAAATCGGCAGAGGGCACTTCAAACCAATGACATCCAGAGTTTGTGTATTCATGATGAAAACTCGTCATATTAATCAGAATTAACGTCAATTATACCGCACTTACTTGCACCCCACCCTGCAAGCCCATAAAATAAAGCCATTTTTCACTTTGGAGCTGTCTATGCGCCGTTTTGCCCTTCTCGCTCTCAGCCTTGCCGCGACTCAAGCATTTGCTTTGGGTTTCAGCCAAAAGGATACGCTGACCAACACGCGTTATCAGGAAAGCCCTGAAGAAGTTGCCGCACGCGAGTTTAAAGAACACAAAGCCGAGTTGCCGCCCCTGCCCGATACCCAATCGGGTGATTGGTTCGACCTCTATGTCAACGAAACCTACGGCAAGCAGCCCAAAATCCTGCTCAGCAGCCTGCAAATTATGCCTGCGCCGGACAACAGCATCCGCTACGTCTTGAATGTGCGCTCCGACAAAGGCTACGACAACCTCTCCGTCGAAGGCCTCTATTGCGCCCGCACGTCCTTTACTTACAGCAACGACAAGCGTTCTTCTTACAAAGTATTCGCATACGGCGACACAGTAAACCACCGCTGGATCGAGCCGCGCAAAGGCGATTGGAAGCTGACCGGCAATGCGTTCAGCCGCAACGACGCCCTACACACCGCCCTGTATCAGGCATTCTGTATCGACGGCATGCCGACAACAGTCGAAGGCTTGGTACAACGTTTGAAAGAACGTGGCGGCCGTCACGGTACAACGCTGACCAACCACGACAAATAAACCGCTTTAATCAACAAAAAGGCCGTCTGAAATTTTTCAGACGGCCTTGTCTTTCAAGACAGCTTAGAATTTGTGATACAGGCCCACAGAAGCGGCTTTTTGTTCAACGCCGCCTTTGTTGGCAGCAGTCAGATGGGTTTTGTTGCCGACTTTCAGATACGCCAGTTGGGCATTGACGCCGGTACGTTTGCTGAAGGTGTATTGGCCGCCAATAACGACTTGGTCGAATTTATCCACCAATTTCTCGCCGCTGTTCACGCCCTTGGCAGGCCAGCCGTGCGCGTAAGTAATGCGCGGTGTAACATTGCCCAATTTGTAGCCGACAGTTACCGCTGCATCAACCACTTTCACAGCTTCCTCTTTGCCTGAGTCGGTAGTGATGTCACTACCCTTGTACTCATTAAAACCATCGGTGAAATAGCCTAAATATTTGTTGGCTGTCTCATGGCCTTTGGCATAGTGTACGCCGCCTCCGATAAAGAGATTGTCTTTGTTGTAGTAAGTTTCGACTTTGGCGATTTGCGCCGCTTTGACTTTGCCGGAATTGTCGGTGTACGCGCCGTTATAGTGGCCGTAAGCCGCATTGGCAGTAAAGCCGTTTTTAGAGAAGCTCACGCCGCCGGTGTATTGGTCTTTGGCCGGTTTGGTATGCGTGTATTTGTCTGAAGGATTGCGATTGTCGCGCGGTGCGTAAGACACGTTGAATTTGAATCCGCCGAAATCCGGGCTGTCGTAGCGTACAGCGGCGTTGCGGTTGCCGGTACGGGTAAAGATGCCCAAGCCTGCAGCATTGGTTTTGTACATCCATGGATCGATGGTGTCCATTTCGTTCAGCATATTGCTGAGTTTACCGGCGCGAATCTTACCGAAGTTACCTTGCAGGCCGATGAAGGAGTCCCGAGTGGCAAAACCTTGGGAATCGCCGGTGATTGCTGTTTTTTGTTCAACTTGCCAAATGGCTTTCAAATCGCCGCCCAAGTTCTCGCTGCCTTTGAAACCGATACGGGAGGTATTGTCATTGATGCTGGTTGCGGTAGAGCTGGTTTCAGAACCTGCATCACCTTTGATTTTTACTTGACCGACCGTCACGCTGCTTTTGATTTGACCATACAGAATCACTTCTGCAGATGCAGCCAGCGGCAAACCAGCAATAACCAAAGCGATAATCGATTTTTTCATTATTCTCTCCAAAACAAAGTTAAAATCTCGTGAAAACACGTTTAGCAATATTAATGTTTTCCAACGCTACAAACAACTACTTTCATCTTGATAGACACTTTTATTCATTAGAGTTTAGACTTTTTACAACATTTTTAAATAAAACAGGCCGTCTGAAAGAAATTTCAGACGGCCTCTCCCATTCAAAGTCACGGCAAGGACAATCATCCCTCTTATTGCAATCATTTAATCAAAAATGATTGCTTGATAAATGTTTGCCATATATCAACCCAATATCCCCAAATTGCCACTATCATTAACTTTTTTCTTATGAAGAAGTTTTTTTATATCAATAATTTATTTGGTATAAATTTTTCCTTTTACCTAATATAAATAAATAGGAGCCTTTATGTTGAACAAACATTTCTTTTTATCTTTGCTAATGGCTGTCTCTACTGCAGCGGTATCCGCCGAAACCCATCATGCACATTGGTCTTACACAGGTGAAAACGATGCTGCACACTGGGGCGACTTGAGTGAAGACTTTGCCGTCTGCAAAACAGGCAAACAGCAATCTCCAGTTGACTTCTCCACAACAAAAGCAGTAAAAGGCAAACAACCGGCATACCGTTACAACGTCGCCGACTACAAAGTAGAAAATAACGGCCATACCCTTCAAGCCACGCCGCAAGGCAAGGCCCAAACCATCGTGATTAACGGTAAAACCTATACCTTCAAACAATTCCACTTCCATACGCCGAGCGAACATACTTTCAAAGGCAAACATTTCCCGATGGAAGCGCATTTCGTCCATCAAGCCGAAGACGGTACTTTGGCGGTCATCGGCTCTGTATTTAAACCGGGCAAAAACAACCCTGCCTTGTCCGCACTCACTGCCAAAAAACTGAAAGCGGGCGAATCCGTAATGTTGAAAAACTTGAATATCCAAGCCCTGCTGCCTAAAGATAGCAAGTCATTCCAGCTGAAAGGCTCGCTGACAACGCCGCCTTGCAGCGAAAACGTGACTTGGGTTGTCTTAAAAACTCCGGTTCAGGCAGATGCGGCACAGTTTAAAGCCATGCGCGACATTATCGGCGGCGAAAACAACCGTCCCGTACAACCTTTGAACAACCGTGAAGTCAATGAAGACAAATAACTTCTAAGGCCGTCTGAAAACAAAAAAGCACCCGGAAACGGGTGCTTTTTCAATCACATCAATCAGGCTTTTTTGTTACCCAACGCGGCTTTCACAAACGCGCTGAACAAAGGATGGCCTTTGCGCGGATTGGAAGTGAATTCCGGATGGAACTGACAAGCGAAGAACCAAGGATGATTTGGCAATTCGATGGTTTCAACCAAACGCTCGCGGCCTGCGGATACGCCGCCAATGACCAAACCGGCTTTTTCCAACTGAGGAACATAGTTGTTGTTGACTTCGTAGCGGTGGCGATGACGTTCGCGGATATGTTCGCTGCCGTAGATTTTTGCAGCAAGGCTGCCCGGTTTGAGGTCAACTTCTTGTGCGCCCAAACGCATAGTACCGCCCAAATCGGCAGATTCGTCACGGGTTTCTACGCTGCCGTCGGCAGTTTGCCATTCGTCAATCAGGGCAACGACAGGCGCGGCGCATTTCAAGTCAAACTCGGTAGAGTTCGCACCTTTCAAGCCTGCAACATCGCGGGCGTATTCGATCAAGGCAATTTGCATGCCCAAACAGATGCCCAAGTATGGTACGTTGTTTTCACGTGCATAACGTACGGCGGCAATTTTGCCTTCTACGCCGCGTGAACCAAAGCCGCCCGGCACCAAAATCGCGTCCATGTCTTTGAGCATGGAAACGTCGCCATTGCCCTTCTCGATGCTTTCGCTGTCGACAAAGGTAATTTGTACGTCGGTTTCAGTGTGAATACCCGCGTGTTTCAGGGCTTCGATCAGCGATTTGTAGGACTCGGTCAAATCAACGTATTTGCCGACCATTGCGATTTTGACGGTGTGTTTCGGATTTTGAATCGCGTGAACGATTTTCTTCCATTCGGTCAAATCGGCTTGTTTGACATTCAGCTGCAACTGCTCGGTAATGATGCTGTCGATGCCTTGGTTGTGCAGCATTTCAGGGCATTCGTAAATGCTGTCCACATCGTAGCTGCCCACGATGGCACGTTCTTCAACGTTACAGAACAAAGCAATTTTACGGCGCTCGTCCGCAGGCATTTCTCTGTCCATACGGCAGATCAGGATGTCGGGTTGCAAACCAATGCTCAACATTTCTTTAACGGTATGCTGGGTCGGTTTGGTTTTGATTTCGCCGGCGGCGGCAATGTAAGGAACATAGCTCAGGTGGGCAAACAATGTATTGTTACGGCCGAGCTGGCTGCGCATTTGGCGGATGGCTTCCAAGAAAGGCAACGATTCGATATCGCCGACTGTACCGCCGATTTCGACAATCGCCACATCATAACCGGCCGCGCCTTCGTGGATGCGGCGTTTGATTTCATCGGTAATATGCGGAATCACTTGTACGGTACCGCCCAAATAGTCGCCGCGACGCTCTTTGGCAATCACATTTTCATAGACTTGGCCGGTACTGAAGCTGTTGCGGCGGGTCATGGTGGCGTTAATGAAACGCTCGTAGTGACCGAGGTCGAGGTCGGTTTCCGCACCGTCATCGGTCACGAATACTTCGCCGTGTTGAAAAGGGCTCATGGTACCCGGGTCAACGTTGATATACGGGTCGAGCTTAAGCATGGTCACGTTCAAGCCACGCGACTCGAGAATAGTAGCAATAGAAGCGGCGGCGATACCTTTACCCAAAGAAGATACAACGCCGCCGGTTACGAAAATAAATTTAGTCATGATGTGACACCCATGTTGGAATGTGTGATTTTAACTTGAAGCAGCATATTCTGGCAAACGGCAAAAGCTTCAGGCCGTCTGAAAACAGCGTATTCAGACGGCCTTATCATACTGATTCTGTATATCAGCGCAGCTCGCGGCGCAGGATTTTGCCAACGTTGGATTTTGGCAACTCGTCGCGGAATTCGATGTCTTTCGGCACTTTATACGCCGTCAGTTCTTTGCGGCAGAAATCGATCAGTTCTTCCTTGGTCAAAGACGGGTCTTTGCGTACGACGAAGACCTTAATCGCTTCACCGGTTTTCTCGCTTGCCACGCCGATACAGGCGACTTCCAAGACTTTGTCGTTGCTGGCCACCACTTCTTCGATTTCGTTCGGATATACATTGAAACCGGATACCACAATCAAATCTTTTTTGCGGTCCACCAGCTTCAGCCAGCCTTTTTCATCCATCACGGCAATGTCGCCGGTCTCTAAAAAGCCGCGTGCATCGATTGCTTTGGCAGTTTCTTCAGGACGGTTCCAATAGCCTTTCATCACTTGTGGGCCGCGCACCCACAATTCGCCCGGTTGTCCGATAGGCACTTCTTTGCCGTCTGCATCGCGCAATTCTATCTCAGTTGAAGGAACAGGCAGACCGATACCGCCGCTGTAAGCTTCAATATTCAAAGGATTACAACATACGCCCGGGCTGGCTTCAGTCAAGCCATAGGCTTCCACAATCGGCGTACCGGTGATTTTTTTCCATTTTTCCGCCACGGCTCTTTGCGTTGCCATACCGCCACCCAAAGTCAGCTTCAAACGGGAAAAATCGACTTCGGCAAAATCTGGACGGTTGACCATCGCATTAAACAGGGTATTCACACCAATAAACACGCTAATCGGCTCTTTTTTCAATTCACCGACAAATCCTTTCATGTCGCGCGGATTGGTAATCAGGATGATTTTAGAACCGGTATTCGCAAAGATCATCAGGTTTACCGTCAAGGCAAAGATATGATAAAGCGGCAACGCGGCAATAACCGTTTCTTTGCCTTCGTGCAGGCTGTTTTTAATCCATTCTTTTGCCTGCAACATATTGGCGCAGATATTGCCGTGACTGAGGACGGCACCTTTTGCCAAACCGGTCGTGCCACCTGTATATTGCAGCAAGGCAGTATCATCGCTCGTCAACTCGACTGGTTTGAACGTATTTGCCGCACCTTGCTTCAAGGCCGTCTGAAAAGTCACGGTATTGGGAATGCGGTATTCCGGCACCATTTTTTTCACTTTACGGATGACGAAGTTCATCAACGCGCCTTTAATCATGCCGAACATTTCTCCGACCGACGCGACAATCACATGTTTGATTTGCGTACGCGGCAACACCAGCTCCAACGTATTGGCAAAGTTCTCCAATACGACAATCGTTGTCGCACCGCTATCTTTCAACTGATGCTCCAACTCGCGCGGCGTATAAAGCGGATTGGTATTCACTGCCACCAAACCGGCCTGCAAAATACCGAAAAGCGCAATCGGATATTGCAAAACGTTCGGCATCATAATCGCCACACGCTCACCGCGCGGCAATTTCAATACGTTTTGCAGGTAAGACGCAAAATCGGTAGCCAACTTGCCCACTTCGGCATAAGTCAGCGTTTTGCCCATGTTTTGAAAAGCAGGTTTATCCGCAAATTTCTCGACACTTTGACGGAATACGTCGCTGATAGAGCTGTATTGAGAAATATCGATTTCGGGGTTGACACCTTGTTCATAGCTTTTGAGCCAGAGTTTTTCCATATTGATCAGTCTTTGTTTTAGTCGTTTTTAGAATGGAGGCCGTCTGAAAGGCTTGATTTAATCTGCCGCTTCGTTTTCAGACGGCCCTTTTATTAAGCAGTAATAATGACAGGCTTGTCGGTGGACATGATGATACCGCCGCCCAAGCACACATCGCCGTCGTACAGTACCGCTGACTGTCCGGGAGTTACCGCCCATTGCGACTCGTCAAAAACAAGCTCGATGGTTTCATCATCCAAGTAACGCAACGTACAAGGCGCGTCAGCCATACGGTAGCGCGTTTTGCAGGTATAGCGTCCTTCTTTTGGACGTTCGGGCAATGTGAAACTCAAATCGTTCATAATCAGGCTTTGCGTATAAAGCAAAGGATGGTCATGGCCTTGGACGACAATCAGTTCGTTTTTGGTCAAATCCTTGGCCGCAACAAACCATGGTTCGCCTGCGCCGCCGATACCCAAGCCTTTGCGTTGACCCAGCGTGTAAAACATCAAGCCGACGTGTTCGCCGACTACTTTGCCTTCAGGGGTAACCATTTTGCCATTATTGGTCGGTAGGTATTTTTGCAGAAATTCGCGGAACGGGCGCTCGCCGATAAAGCAGATGCCGGTACTGTCTTTTTTGGTTGCAGTCGGTAATTTGAATTCTTCGGCAAGACGGCGGACTTCAGGTTTTTCCAACTCGCCCAATGGGAAAATCGCGCGCTCGAGTTGGAAAGGTTTGAGGCGGTACAGGAAATAGCTTTGGTCTTTGTTTTGATCCAAGCCTTTGAGCAGGTAATGCACGCCGTTTCGAACTTCTTTGCGGGCATAGTGTCCGGTGGCAATGGTATCGGCGCCCTGCTCTATGGCGTAGTCCAAAAAGCATTTGAATTTGATTTCGGCATTGCACAACACATCCGGATTCGGCGTGCGGCCTGCGCTGTATTCTTTAAGGAAATAGGCAAATACGTTGTCTTTGTATTGTGCTGCGAAATTGACGATGTCGATATCGATTCCGATGATATCGGCAACGGCAATAGCATCAAAGGAATCTTGTTTGATGCTGCAATATTCGTCGTTGTCGTCATCTTCCCAGTTCTGCATGAACACGCCGCTGATTTGATGGCCTTGCTGTTTGAGTAGGGCTGCGGTAACGGAGGAATCGACGCCGCCGGAAAGGCCGACGATGATGTTTGTTGGTGTGGGGGTAGTATTCATGAGGTGAATGTGGGTTTCAAATATATTTTTTAAAGCTTGATTTTAGCACATTTTGATTTAACGACAGAAAAGGCCGTCTGAAAGCCCAATGGCTTTCAGACGGCCTTTATATTAAAATTCAATCAATTAGTGCTGATGCGCGCCACCATGACCATGGCCGTGACCGTGATCCATGCCGGATTGCGGTGCAGTTTTCACTTCCAGCTCAACAGTTTGAGATTTCGCGTTTTTGAATTTCAGGGTTACAGGTACTTTTTCGCCTTCTTTCAGCGGTTTTTTCAGACCCATGAACATAACGTGGTAGCTGCCTGGTTTCAGCTCGGTTACGCTTTTTGCCGCCAAAGGCACGCCGCCTTTAACTTCGCGCATACGCATAACACCGTTGTCGTTAATATGGGTGTGTACTTCAACGCGTTCTGCAACAGGGCTGCTGCCGCCTACCAAGAAGTCTTGTTTGGCTTCATCGTTTTGGATTTTCATGAATGCGCCACCCATTTTCATACCTTCGACAGTGGCACGTGCCCAACCGTCTTCAATATGGATACCGGCTGCAGATACGGAAGTTGCCAAGCCTGCCAGAATCAGGGTTGCCATTAATTTTTTCATGTTTTGCTCCTTGTGTTTGCCAAATGGCTGGGATATACAGCCTTCATCTTACAACCAAAGGCCGTCTGAAAACTTTGATATAGATTAATTAATACTATCTAATCCTAACGAATTACCATATTACCATATTTTTAAGCAGTTAATGCAATAATCCAAACAATAAATAACATGAACAAAGCCATCAGTTGCGCGGCCGAACCGGCATCTTTGGCACGCTTGGCCAGCTCGTGTTTTTCAGTAGAGGTATGGTCAACGGCTGCCTCGATGGCGGTATTAAACAATTCGGTAACCAATGAAATAAACGATGCAACAATGAGCACCATTTTGATGGCCGAGCCGAAATCAAGGAATAAGGCCAAGACAATTAAAATCAGATTCAACCAAAAAACTTGGCGAAATGCACTTTCATAACGATACGCGGCAGCCAGTCCGTCTTTGGAATAACCAAACGCATTAATGATGCGCTTGATGCCGTTTTTGCCTTTTTTCTCGGAAGCGTAGGAAGATGGTTCCATCATATTCTCAACATTAGAATGCCGTCTGAAAAAAACGGTCAGGTCAATTTTCAGACGGCCTTTGGATTTATTGTTTTACCCAAGATGCTACGGCATCTGCAAACATGGCAGCAACGTCGAAATCTTTTTGCTTCATGATTTCTTGGAAGCCAGTCGGGCTGGTTACGTTGACTTCGGTCAGGTTGCTGCCGATGACATCCAAACCGGCAAGCAAAATACCGCGGCGCTTCAATTCAGGCGCAAGGGTTTCTGCAATTTCACGGTCACGCTCGCTCAACTCCTGCGCCACGCCGCGGCCGCCGGCAGCCAAGTTGCCGCGCGTTTCACCATTTTGAGGAATACGCGCCAAAGCATACGGAACAACTTCCCCACCGATAATCAAAATGCGCTTGTCGCCATGTACGATTTCAGGAATATAACGTTGTGCCATGATGGTGCGTGAATCAAGCTGCATCAGGGTTTCCAAAATACTGCCGATATTAGGGTCGGATTCGGTCAGGCGGAAAATACCCATACCGCCCATGCCGTCCAAAGGTTTGATGATGATGTCGCCGTGTTCTTTCAAAAATGCGCGGACATCGGCGGAACGTGTGGTAACCAAAGTCGGCGCGGTAAACTGGCTGAAATTCAAAATCGCCAATTTCTCATTGAAATCACGCATTGCTTGTCCGCTGTTAAATACTTTTGCGCCCTGCTGCTCTGCCAAAGTTAAAAACTGGGTCGCATACAGATATTGCATATTAAACGGCGGATCAGTGCGCATAATGACCGCATCGAAATCTTTTAAGGCCGTCTGAACTTTTGTCTCTGCTTTAAACCATTCGTGATCGTCATCATTCTTCGCGCCGACAAACTCAAATGCCGCCGCCTGAGCCACCACCAAGCCTTCACGGACGGACAATTCTCCGCTCAAGGTATGAAAAAGCTGCCAACCGCGCTTTGCCATTTCACGCATCATGGCGTAAGTAGTGTCTTTATAGGTTTTAAAACTTGCCATTGGATCGGCGATAAACAGGACTTTCATCAAAATTTCCTTGTAAACAGACGATATAATCATACCTTGTATTCTGCCTGCCTGAAAAGGTGGCAAAATATAGAAAAGGCCGTCTGAATCCTATTTTCAGACGGCCTTGAGGCTTTTAGGCGGCTGCCAAATGCAAGAGTTCGGCGGCATGGCTGCGTGTGGTATCGGTAATGATTTCGCCACCCAGCATACGCGCGATTTCCTCAATGCGCTGATGATGGTTCAAGACGCTGATTTCGCTGACGGTTTGCTCCCCTTCGCTATGCTTGCGGACCTGCCAATGGTTTTCACCACAAGAGGCTACTTGAGGAAGATGGGTTACCGCCAAAACTTGATGTTTTTTACCTAATGCACGCAAAGCTTTACCGACCATTTCAGCAACACCGCCACCAATACCGGTATCCACTTCATCAAAAATCAATGTCGGCACTTGCGTGTATTGGCTGGCAACCACTTGCAAAGCCAAGCTGATACGCGCCAATTCGCCACCGGAAGCCACTTTATTCAAAGGTCGGGACGGATTGCCTTTATTCGCTGCTACTTGGAATTGCACCTGCTCCAGACCATGCGCGGTCGGCGAAGACGGCAACAAGACGATGTCAAAACGTGCGCCCTTCATGGCCAAATGCTGCATATGCTCGGTGGTCTCTTCGCCCAAACGGCCGGCCGCCTGATGGCGCATGGCGGAGAGAATGTGGGCGGCTTCGTGGTATTCGGCAAGATTGCGTGCGACTGCATTTTCCAAGGCTTCCAAATCAGCAGCCGCGTGCAGGTTTTGCAAGCGCTCGTCGATTTCCGCCAACTTTTGCGGCAACTCTTCCGGCTCAATGCGGTATTTGCGCGCCATACTCATCAATTCGCCCATACGGCTTTCTTGTGCGGCCAATTCATTAGGATCGATGTCGCTGCGACCAGCCACATCACGCATATTGGCACTGATTTCACCCAATTCTGCTTCAATACTTGCCAACATATTCAAGCTCTCGGCAAAGCGCGGCTCAATGTTTTGCAGATTGCCCAACAGTTTTTGGCATTGGTAGATTTGACGTTGGATGCCGTTGTCTCCGTCTATACTGTCGCCCACCTGCTCGGCGGTTTGCAGCAACTCGGCCGAATGCGCCAGACTGTCGTGGCTTTGGCTTAAGGTTTCCCATTCGTTGGGTTTGAGCTCCAATTGGTTCAACTCATTAAACTGCCATTCCAAACGCTCGCGTTCGATGGCCATGGTTTCTGCCTGCTCTTGCGCTTCTTGTAGTGCCTTTTTCGCATTGACCCAGTTTTGATAAAGCTGTTTGACCATTTCTGCCTGCTCTTTGCTGCCGGCAAATGCGTCCAACAACTCGCGTTGCGCAGACTCTTGATTCAACGAATGATGGGCATTTTGGCCGTGAATATCGATTAACTGCTCGCCGATGGCTTTCAGCTGCGCCAATGTTGCTGCCTGATTATTGATATAACTGCGGCTTTTACCCTTGGCATCGATAATACGGCGGATGCTGAGCTCTTCGGCATCTTCTTCCAAAAGACCTTGCTCCTGCAGCTGCGCTTTCAGCTCAGGCAAACTACTGATATCGAACAAAGCCGACAACTGCGCTTCTTTGGCGCCGCTTCGCACTTGGCTATAATCGGCTTTATCGCCCAACAACAGGCCAATCGCGTCCAGAGTAATCGATTTGCCTGCGCCGGTCTCGCCCGTCAATACGGTAAAGCCGTTTTGAAAATCAAGATTCAGGTTTTCAACAATGACAAAATCACGCAAAGAAAGTGCCAACAGCATTGCAGTATTCCTTAGTAAATCACCCGCACCTATGCGGAATAGCTTTAGATAAACTGATTATAACTAAGATTTTTTATAGTTTAAATCAGATTTTTCTTATAATCTATCTAAGATATTTATTTTAAACAAATTATTTTTTAAGCAAGCAATAAAAAGGCCGTCTGAATATTGCTACATTTTCAGACGGCCTAAATTTGCTTTACTCTGCCAGCTCTACTTGTTCATGCCCCATCAATTCCTGCCCCACTCCGGCAAGCAGGTTCAGATAACGCTCATACTGCTTGAGCATATCGGCAATCAATTCTTTTTGCGTCATATATTGCACATCGTATCCATCGCGCCCATCCGAAAAATACGTCAACGGTATGAACGTTGCTGCATATTTGAAATGAGGCAGGCTGTCTTCACGAATCAACTGGTCGGTAATTTCCCGCTTTACGGATTTAATCCCATAGACAAAATCCCTTACCGTCCCTTTATGCACCACCAGCTCCACCGACGGCTCATCCTGTTGCAACAGGCAACGGATTTCTACGTCCATATTGTATTTTTCGGTCAATTCGTTTTTCAATTCCTGCATTGCCGGAAGCGCCGTATTTTTCATAAATTTGATGATATCGACTTCCTGCGTCTGATTCATCATTTGGCCAAGGCGTTCCCTCCAATGATCGCCCGACCAGAAAATACTGCTCGGATTAACGGCGGTTGCAAAATAGTTGGCATCGTTGTTTAGAGCTTTCCACAAAGAAACCATCATAAAAATCATCAACACCGCAAACGGCAGAGACGCAATCAGGGTCATGGTTTGCAAAATAGGCAAACCGCCGGCACCCAACAACACAATAGCCACAGCCGAAATCAACACGCCCCACATAACCGATTGCCACTTAGGCGAAGCCAGCCCTTTATCGCGCGAAGCAATATTGTTCAGCACATAAATGCCTGAGTCGGCAGAAGTGATAAAAAACAGCGAAATCACCAGCAATGCTACCAAGCTGCTGACAACCGGCCACGGCAAATAATTCAAAAAGGCAAACAACAATTTTTCAGGCTCGTTGGTCAAGGCAGACAAGGCGCCGTTTGCCACATGCGTGTCCAGCCACAAGGCTGAATTGCCAAATACAGTAAACCACAAAATACTCATCAGGCTAGGCACTGCCAATACGCCAAAAATAAATTCGCGGATGGTCCTGCCTCGCGAAATTCGGGCAATGAACAAACCGACAAAAGGCGACCACGAACACCACCAAGCCCAATACAACACCGTCCAGCCGGTAAACCATTTTGTATGCTCAGGCTCGTAGGTATATGACTTAAAGCTGAACGAAACGAAGTTACTCAAATAAGTGCCCAAATTGTCGCTGAATGCGAAAATCAAATACGTCGTCGGCATACTCAACAAGACAAACAACAGCAATGACAGTGCCAACACCAAGTTGGTTTCACTCAAAATTTTGACGCCTTTGCCCACGCCCGAAGTTGCGGAAAATATGGCAATCGCCATCACAACAACGATAATGCCGACCTGCAAGACATAGCTGTTATCCTGCACCCAGCCCATCTTCAACAAACCGGAACCCATTTGTGCCGCGCCAAATCCCAAGGTTGTGATAATACCGAACAAAGTCGCAATCAAAGCCATCACATCGATGGCATCGCCCATTTTGCCGTTGATTTTGTCTTTTAAAATCGGATAAAAGCAGGAGCGCAACGCCAGCGGCAATTTATAGCGGAAACCGAAATACGCCAAAGCAAGCGCAATGATTCCGTAGATTGCCCAGGCATGAATCCCCCAGTGGAACACCGTATGCAGAATCGCCTCTTGCGCATTGCCTTTGGCAATCGGGGAAGAGAAATGCGATAAAGGCTCAGCCACACCGAAAAACATCAAGCCCACGCCCATGCCGGCCGCAAACAGCATGGCCAGCCATGATAAAAACGAAAACTCAGGTTCGTCCTCGTTTGCACCCAGCCTGATACTGCCGAAGCTGCTGATGGGAAGCGCCAATAAGAAAATAAGGAATACAGAGAAAGTCAGAATGTAAAACCAACTGACATTTTGAAAAATAAACTGCTTCATGGCATTTAACAAAGCCTCTGTATTTTGAGGCCAAACCAAAGCAGCTGACAAAAGCAAAAGGACGAAGAAAAGCGTAATACCGACCACGCTTGGATTGAAAGAAGATTTGTTTTGAATAAATTGTTTAAATTTCATATCGGTTCCGTAGTTGATACAGCGCATATTTGAAGAACAAACGGGCTGCCGATTGATAAAGAGAGAAACGTTTCCGTATGTCTTCTCAAGCTATTACAGAATGAGAGATATTTATTCTAATGCTTTTTCAAATTATATCACAAAATCAATAAGTTATTAAAATAGATAAAAATTATATTTAAAATCATGATGTTATACAATAATAAAGGCCGTCCGAAACACGATTGTTTTAGACGGCCTTTACATTCAAATCAGTTAATCAGTCTGCTTCCTGATTCAACTGCTTCTTCAGTTTCCTCATCGCCTGTCGGCGGCGTTTCCATTAAATCAGGTAACACCAGCTCACCCAATTCTGTCAGTGGCGGCAATTCTTCCAAACTTTCCAAACGCAAATCGCTTAAGAATGTTGCCGTTGTTGCCCACAATGCCGGACGGCCGACAGAATCACGGTGGCCGATGACTTCAATCCAGCCCCTATCCTGCAAGGTTTGCATGACATTTTGCGACACCGCCACGCCGCGTATGCCTTCAATATCGCCACGCGTTACCGGTTGCTGATAGGCAATAATCGCCAGCGTCTCCATCACGGCGCGGGAATAACGCGGCGCGCGCTGCTCTTGCAGGCTGCCCAGTCGTTCAAATGCGGCTTGGGCGATTTGGAAGCGCCAGCCCTCATGGGTATGCACCAGTTGCAAAGCCCTGCCCTGCCAACGGGCCTTCAGTTGCGCCAACACATCAATCAGCTTGTCTTGCGACAACGGAGGCACGCACAATTCTCGCATGGCTTTTTCGTTTAAGGGTTCGACTTGCGTCAACAGCGCCGCTTCAATCAGCGCATCGGGAGAAAGTTTTTCAGTCATAATAAAATCAATGTTCAGGCGGCATGAACAGCCAAAGGCCATCTGAAAGACAATATGGTCAACAGTTTGTCACGCGCTCAAATGCGCTTTCAGTTTTTCTTCGTCCAAAAACCAATGGCAGATTTCGGTATCGCCATCCAGCAAAACAGGCACCAGCTCATTGTACTTTTCTTCTAAAACCGGATCTTCATCAACATCGACAATGTCCAGCTCAAATCCAAACTGCTCCTGATAAGGCTTTAATTGTTCGCGCATTTTGTGGCACAGGCTGCAATATTCCCGAAACATCAAGGTCAGTTTCATGGCGGTTACTCTCGGAGGAACAAAAGCGGCCATTGTATAGCAAAATGCCTCCAAACCATACAGGCATGACAAAGGCCGTCTGAACAGGCGCGAAACGACGCCTTCAGACGGCCTTTATGTGTATTCTGAAATTAAGACTGAACGTTGATCCCGGCAGTCACGGCATTTTGGGCGCTGCTTGCAGTCAAAAACGATGCAGCCAATTCGCCGCAGCAACCGCAACAAGTCGCCACGCCCAATTGAGCCTGCAAATCGCTCATGGTGGTTGCACCGGCGGCGATGGTCTCTTTGATGTCGTGGTCAGTAATGGCGTTGCAGATGCAGACAAACATGATGTGCTCCAATAATTTTGTTACCCTCTGTAATTGAGAGTAGGATTTATTCTTGAACGTAAATATAAATAAAAACGGTTTGCATTGCAATATTGGCACTGTCCTTTTGTTTTGAAATTTTTCTATGGAATTTTATATTTTGATTGATATTTTATAATTTTAAAGTTTGATAACCTTTCAGACGGCCTCAATAACAAAAAGCGGCATCTTCGAGATGCCGCCTTTATTTATGAACGGGAATGGTGTTCATCGACCATGTTTTTCAAACGGATATTGGCAACATGGGTATAAATCTGCGTAGTATTGATATCGGAATGTCCCAACATCATCTGGACTGAGCGCAAATCGACGCCGTGATTGACCAAATGCGTGGCAAAAGCATGGCGCAAGCCGTGCGGGCTGAGTGAAGCAATACCGGCTGCTTCGGCATATTCTTTGACTATCATCCATGCAAGCTGACGGCTGATGCCGCTGCGTTTCTGGCTGACAAACACTTCGTCGCAGATTTTATTTTTCAACAACAACGGGCGCGATTCGTTGCAATAACGTTCCACCCAATACGCCGCTTCCTGACCCAGCGGAACCAGACGCAATTTGTCGCCCTTGCCTATGGTTCGGATACTGCCGCGATGTAAATCGATATCGCTGAGCGTCAATTTGACGGCTTCGGTCACGCGCAAACCTGTTGCATACATGACTTCAAGCAAGGCTTTGTCGCGCAGTCCGTGCGACGTTTCCACATCCGGCGCAGCCAGCAGCGCGTCGATTTGGGCTTCGGTAATCAGCGTGGGCAGTTTTCGTTCCGATTTCGGCGCCTTGAGAAAACGGGTAGGATTGTCTGCTCTTTGACCCGTTTCTTCCAACCAGCCGTACATGCGCTTGCAAGCCGACAATGCCCGCGCTTGGGACGTACTTTTTTCCCCTTCCGCATACACGGCATCAGACAGGGAAAATTCATCGGCACTCAACCAATCCTGCCCACCCTCGGCCAAACGCGCCGCGACCTTGACCAAATCACGGCGGTAACTCTGCAGCGTATTGTGGCTGAGCCTGTCTTGCAGCCAAAGGGATTCAAGCAGCTTGTCTATTAAATCGTCCATATTTATCAAACTGTATTGAAAGGCCGTCTGAACGGCATGGCTTTACATCCGTTCAGACGGCCTTAGGTTTTCAAAGCCCTATTTTAAGAAGCTTGAGAAATTGTATCCAAAACTTCCTGCGCGTGTCCGGCCACTTTGACTTTGCGCCATTCATGGGCGATTTCGCCGTTTTCATCCAACACAAACGTGCTGCGCTCGATGCCGAGTGATTCTTTGCCGTAAAGCTTTTTCAGCTTGATCACGTCAAACAGTTTGCAGACGGTTTCTTCTTTGTCGCTCAACAATTCAAACTGGAAGCCTTGTTTGGCGCAGAAATTCTGATGCGATTTGACACCGTCGCGCGAAATGCCGACAACGGTATAGCCCAATGCTTTGAATTGCTCCAATCGGGCATTGAAATCCAAGCCTTCAGTGGTACAGCCGGGCGTGCTGTCTTTAGGATAAAAATAGACAACCAACGGCAAATGTTCGGCGGAGTTAAAATCGCTGCCGGAAGAAGATGGGAGTGTGAATTGATATTTTGACATAATTATTCCTTTCAGACGGCCTAAACCTAGCCTGCGTTTATTTTTCGCTTAAATTCAAATAACTGCGCGTACCTTGAAAATCTTCTAATGCACGCAACAAAAGCTGAAAGTGGTCGTCATTGCCGGCCAAATCCAACTCATCGGCATTGACAGTCAGCAAAGGCGCTCTTTGATACAAATGGAAGAAATGGCTGTATTCGTCATGCACCCGTCCCAAATAGCCTTCGGGAAACAAGCTGATGATACCTTCGTGACGTTTTTGCAGGCGTTTGCGGTTGTTTTCGACGGCTGTTTGCAGATAAATCACCACATCGGGCTCCGCGTATTGCGGCAGAATGCGTTGCTTCATATCGGCAAAAAGCTGCTGCTCATCATTATTCAAAACGATGGACGTAAAAATACGGTCTTTTTCCAATAAAAAGTCAGCCACAACCATTCCGCCTTGCGCGCATTGCTCTTCAATAATATTCACGCTTTCAGCGCGGCGCGTCAGGAAGAAAAGTTCGGCAGCCAAGCCATTATTGGAAACATTGCTGTAAAACTTCATGAGAAACGGATTGTGATCCGGATTCTCTGACAACAGCAACGCGCTGAAATGCTCTGCCAAGCGGCGGCTCAAAGCGGTCTTGCCGCTACCGATGGCGCCTTCGACAACAATATAACGAGGATTCATAGTAACTCTTTGTAATGTGTTTCCCAACAATATTTTATAGCAAAAAAGGCGTGTCCAACACGCCCTTTCTTGTTTTAGTCCGTTTTTCAGACGGCCCTTATTCTTTTAACAGGCGAATACCCTGCCCGCCCAAAGCCTGAGCCAAATCAGCCGCACGTCCATGCTCGCCCAACTCGAAATCCGGAAGGATTTCGGCCAACGGCAACATCACGAAACTACGCTCATGCGCGCGCGGATGCGGCAAGGTCAGATGCGGATCATCGCTGCGGATACCGTCAAAATCGATAATGTCCAAATCCAAGGTGCGCGGCGCATTACGGAAAGTACGTTCGCGCCCAAATTCGGCCTCGATGCGGTTTAACTCTGCCAACAGCGCTACGCCGTCCAATGAAGTTTTCACCGCACAAACGGCATTCACAAAATCAGGCTGATCGTCATAGCCGACCGGCGCAGTCAGATACAGGGAAGAAGTCTTTTCAAGCCGGATATGAGGATGCGCGGCCAATTCGGCCAAAGCTGCGCGAACCTGTTCGGCAGGATTGGCAAGATTGCTGCCCAAAGCGATAACGGCAAAATGCGGATACATTTCAGACGGCCTCTTTTAAAACGGCAGCGTTTTGGTTTTGGCAAGGAAAACAATCGTGGCAACACACGACATGGCCAAAACGTAGACGATATAGAATTTCGGCGAACGCGGACGCGAACGCATCATAATCATGCCCAACACAATATAAACCAGCAACAGCAGGATTTTCATGCCGAGCCACGGTGCATTGAACGGCGAAAAATGGGTAATCTTCATCAGCCATAAGCCGGTAAACAGCAACATGGTGTCGTTCAAATGTGGCATGGCTTTCCAAATGCCAGCCAACGGCTTCTCAGGATGACGCCAGAGCAGGAAAAAACGGATGTTGAACAACAGAATGGTAATGGCAACGAAAATCTGATGGCTGTATTTTACAAACAGATATTGCATGGCAGTTTCTTATGTTAAAGGTTGAAAAACAAAGCAGCTATTTTACCGCAAACATCTATTTCTGACGCAACTTTTCAATTGCCAGCAGATAGGGAGGCGCATTGCGGCGGTTGACAAAGCCATAGCGTAACACGGCAAATGCTTCCTGCGGCAAAGTTTCCGCCCATTGCACAATCGCCTCAGCCTCTATTCGGCCGGCTTCATGCCCCGGATACAATACCGCCACGGCAAGCCCGCCCTCTTTCAGCAAACCCAAAGTATCCGTCAGCGCACGGATGCTGCTTGCAGCCTCAGTTGTACAGCTTTTATCGTCACCCGGCAGCCAACCGAAATTAAATACTGCGGCATCTAAAGGCTCGTCGAGATAAGATAAAAGGTTTTCATGGCCGTCATGTATCAGAGCTACCCAACCATCTACGCCATTTTCTTTCAGACGGCCTTGAGTCTGCATTAATGCTTTGGGTTGCACATCAAATGCCCACACCCTACCCGTCTCGCCAACCGACTGCGCCAACAGCAAAGTATCATGCCCGTTTCCGGCCGTCGCATCCAAAGCGCGGCAGCCTGATTTTAAGGCTTGTCGTAACAGGGAATGTGCAAAAGGAAGAATGTTTTCAAGCAGCATGATAAAGGTCGTCTGAAAATAAAAATACCCTACCGCAAAAGCGGTAAGGTATTGAAAAACAGGAATGCGTTACATCATTTATTCGGCAGGTTGTTGCACAGTCTCAACTTGAACCGGAGCAGCTGCGGCAGCGGCTTGAGGTTGTTTGTTTTCGTGTTGCAGGCTGACTGCGCGTGCAGGAACGATTGTTGAGATAGCGTGTTTGTAAACCATCTGAGTGACGGAAGTATTACGCAGCAGAACAACGTACTGGTCGAATGATTCCACTTGGCCTTGCAGCTTGATGCCGTTTACCAAGTAGATCGAAACCGGAACGTGCTCTTTACGCAACGCATTCAAAAAAGGATCTTGTAACATTTGTCCTTTAGCTGTCATATTCTTGAGCTCCATTATTATGATTGTAAAGACGCCAAAATCGGCGTTTGATGGAATTGTAGCCCCGAATAGGATAAATTACCAACTATTTTTTTCTATCACACCGTTTAGGAATCCAGCAATAAGGGAACTTCCCGTCAAACCGACTGTTTCATTTCCATATTCACAACAACCCTAAACCCAAATTGGATGTTTTTTTAAATTCGGCAAATCCTATCGAAAATATGCCATGAAGTTCTAACAAGCTGTTTTTCATTATAAAAAGGCCGTCTGAAATTGTTCAGACGGCCTTTGTGCTTATTTACTGAATTGTTTTTTCACGCTGACTTTGGTTTTCTTCTTGAAGCGGTTTTTCTCTTCCTTGCGGCCTTCGCGTTTCTCAATACGGTTGCTTAGGCTGACACGGCGCAGCGGTTTTTTCTTCGGTTTGTCTTCCGCATTTTCATACGGGTTTTCCGAAACATTGTATTGAATTCTGAGCGGCGTACCTTGCAGATTGAAGGCTTTGCGGAACGTTTGGGTCAAATAGCGCGTGTAGCTGTCAGAAATGGCGTGCAGCGAATTGCCGTGTACCACAATTACCGGCGGATTCATGCCGCCCTGGTGGGCATAACGCATTTTCGGACGCACCAAACCAGCACGCGGAGGCTGTTGACGCTCGATCGCGCTTTGCAATACGCGCGTGATTTTCGGTGTCGGCATCTTAATCATTGCCGCGTTGTAGGCAGCCTGAATGCTTTCAAACAAACCGTCTATACCGCGCTCTTTCAATGCAGAAATAAAGTGAAACTTAGCAAAATCAAGGAAATACAGTTTGCGGTTGATATCGCGTTTCACTTGCTCGCGACGCTCTTCACTGATGCCGTCCCATTTATTGACCGCCACCACCAAAGCACGGCCTGCTTCCAAAGCAAAACCTGCAATCGTCGCATCTTGATCGGCAATATCTTGTTGCGCGTCCAATACCAAAACAGCAACGTTTGCCGCTTCAACCGCCTGCATGGCTTTGATAACGGAGAACTTTTCCACTGCTTCATCCACTTTGCCGCGACGGCGCACACCTGCGGTATCGATGATGGTAAACGGCTTGCCTTCGCGTTCAAAATCGATATGAATACTGTCGCGCGTCGTGCCTGCCATATCGAAAGCAATCACGCGCTCTTCGCCGAGGATGGCGTTTACCAAGGTCGATTTACCGACATTGGGACGGCCGATTACAGCAAAAACAGGATGTTTCGCTTCTTCCTCTTCCTTTTCAGGCTCTGGGAAGGTTTCCAAAATATCTTCAATCAGATAATACACGCCATCGCCATGCGCACCTGAAATAACATAAGGGTCGCCAAGAGCAAGTTCGTAGAACTCGGCGGCAAGTACGGCTCTATTGCCGCCCTCGCCTTTATTCACGGCCAAATAAACAGGACGCGGGCTTTGGCGCAAACGGTCGGCAATAATTTTGTCTTGCGGCGTCAAACCGGTACGGCCGTCCACCAAAAACACCACTGCATCGGCTTCATCGACAGCCTGCAAGGTCTGTTTTGCCATTTCGTGCAAAATGCCGCTGTCCACAACCGGCTCAAAGCCGCCGGTATCGATGACCAAATAAGGTTTGCTGCCGACTTTGCCATGACCGTAATGGCGGTCACGCGTCAGGCCGGGCAAGTCATGCACGAGCGCGTCTTTGGTGCGCGTCAAACGGTTGAATAAGGTAGATTTGCCGACATTGGGGCGGCCGACAAGCGCGATGGTTGGTTTCATGATTGAGTCTTTCTGTGTCAAGTGCCGCCTAAAAACGGGAGCGGAACACAAGCAGGTGTTTTAAAAACACGGTTGATAAGGATAAGTGTAGGCCGTCTGAAAAGTCATTGCAACTTCAGACGGCCTTGATTTCAAACAAACTTATTTCAAGCTGTCGATTTTCATTTGCAGCAATTCGCGGCCTACTGCGGTTTGCGGCATTTTGCTCAAAGCAGCTTCGTAACTTTGTACGGCTTCTTTGGTTTTATTTTGGGCAACGTAAACATCGCCTTTAGTTTCCAGCATCAAAGGCTCGAAATCAGCCTCAACCTGAGTATTCAGGGCATTGATGGCGGCATCGTACTTTTTCTGCTGCAACAGGACAACGCCCAAACGCTGAGCTGCCAAAGCTTGAACCAGCGGTGCGTTTTGGTTTTTCAGTACCCAATTCAAATGACCTTCCGCCACATCATAACGGCCGGCATCAAACTCGGTTGCCGCCACCATCAACGTAGCTTGGGCTGTCGAAATAGAATCAGGATAGTTTTTTTGCAATTCGGCCAAATCGGCGTTGATGGCTTTAGGGTCGGTTTTTTGCTGCGCCTTTTCCACCATTTGCGCCAATACTGCGGCGGCTTCCTGATCTTTTGAAGCTTTTTGGCCTTGGTAAATGGTGTAACCCAAATACCCCAAAGCCGCCACAATCAGCAAGGCAAAGATCCAACGGCCGGTTTTTTTCCAAAAATATTTAAAATTGTCTAACTCTTGTTGTTCTTCCAAATGAGCTGCCATTTATGCGTTCTTCCATTGTTGTAAAGTGTCTGTCAAATCAGCGGCGGCAACGGTTTGTTGTTCGTGTTTGCCCTGCATATCTTTCAGGGTAACCGTACCGTTTGCCAGCTCATCCTGAGCCACAATCAGGGCAAAGCGTGCGCCACTGTTGTCTGCTTTTTTCATTTGCGCTTTCAGGCTCTGATAGCCGGAATGCTGCATCACATTGAAACCTTGGGCGCGCAAGGCTTGTGCGTATTTCATCACCTGCAAGTCCGCACCTTCGCCTTGGTGCATTGCATAGACATCAGGCGCGGCGTTCACTTCCAATGAGCCGTATTCGCTCACCAAAAGCAGCAGGCGCTCAATACCCATCGCAAAGCCGATAGACGGCACAGGTTTGCCGCCAAGCTCTTCAATCAAACCATCGTAACGGCCGCCGCCGCACACAGTCGCCTGCGCGCCGAGTTTGTCGGTCGTCCACTCAAAAACCGTCTGATTGTAGTAATCCAAACCGCGGACCAAGCGCGGATTTTCAATATACTGAATACCCAAACCGTCCAACATCGCCTTGAAGCGTGCATAGTGGTTTTGCGAAGCCTCGCCCAAATAATCCACCAGACGCGGCGCCGCGTTGCAGATTTCCTGCAAATCAGGGTTTTTCGTATCCAAAACGCGCAAAGGATTGGTTTTCAGACGGCGTTTGCTGTCTTCGTCCAATTTATCTTCATAACGGGTCAGATATTCAACTAATGCCGCACGGTGTGCCGCGCGTTCCTCACGGTTGCCCAAGCTGTTGATTTCCAAAGTCAGGTATTCGCGAATACCCAATTTTTCCCACAAGTCGGCAGACATCGCGATGATTTCCGCATCAATATCCGGCCCTTCAAAACCCAAAGCCTCGATACCAACCTGATGGAACTGACGATAACGGCCTTTTTGCGGACGCTCGCGGCGGAACATTGGCCCCATATACCACAGCTTTTGCGGGCTGTTGTACAGAAGGTTGTGTTCGACCACCGCACGCAAACAAGAAGCCGTACCTTCAGGACGCAGGCTCAAACTCAAAGAATCGTTTGAATCGGAGAAGGTGTACATTTCCTTGCCGACCACATCGGTTTCCTCGCCAATGGAGCGGACAAACAAACCGGTTTGCTCGACAATCGGCGTACGGATTTGCTGATAGCCGTAAGCGCGTGTCCAACGGCCGACCGTATCTTCAAACGCCTGCCAAAATGCAGCCGTCAGTTTAAAATCTTTTTGTTCGACAGGTAAAAGGTCGTTCATACCTTTTACAGATTGAATTTTTTGTGCCATTTCAATATGGGATAAGCGAAAATCAAATAGTTGGGCATTATAGCTGATTTTTAAGGGTTTGTGAGGTTGGGAACAAATCAAAAGGCCGTCTGAAAATCGGTTTTCGCATTCAGACGGCCTGTAAAGCAGATTGCAGAATCACATTCAATGATTCCAACACTTCCCTTGCTTTGCAACTTAAATTTCTTAAAAATATATTCAATATAGATTCAATGCCGTTATACTTGGATTCTTTTCATCCCTTCCCTATGCACATCATGAAAACACTACGCTCTCTTTTTGTTATCGGCTTGTTAACCACCAGCTTACCCTCCCAAGCGACGGCTGCCAATAATGCCACAAATAATCAAGCCAAAATAGATTTAGTCAAAAAGGTTTATCTATCTAAAGTGGATTTAGGCTCTGAACACAATCGTGTTACTACGCCTGAACTACAAAAAATCATCCGACAATTCAATAAATTCGACACAAATATCCGTAAGCAACCCGATATGGAGTTGGGGTGTGACATGCCGATACATTACTACTTGGGCTTTGGTCAGGATCATCCTGACAACTTCCATAAAACCTTGCAAGTCAAGGTCACGTCTCCCCATACCGTCCGGGCAACATTTAAACAATTTGACGGCCATAGGGTCGGTGCAGATTTCACGTTGAAATGTACAGAAAACCGTTGTTTGATAGATGATTTTAAGATGATTGGCGATCAAACCAGCATCAAAACCGATTACAAACTTGTTTTACGCAAACAAAAATGTGAGTGAGCCAACAAAACAAAAGGGCTGCCCAAACAAATGGAGCAACCCTTTGATTTTGAAATCAAGGTCGTGAAGGATGCGGATTTAAGCGTACAGGCGGCAAATTAGGTTTTCCGTATTGGGAAACAGCTTGTCTGCCTGAAGCCGCCTTCCCTGACTGCATGACGCCGCTATCGTTGCGTATTGGATGTGCGGCATACTCGTCTTGATTTAATTGTGAAACTTCTTCATTGACTTCATGCTCTGCCACAAGTTCATACTCATTATCGTATGCCTTACTCTTGCCAAGCCGAACTTCCCCTCCCGCCATAGCGGATACGGAAAACACAGATAACATGATGATTATGCTGATTTCTTTCTGCATAATATTCTCCTTTTCTCAAATATTGCTTCTTTATCATTTCTTTAATTTATGCCACAAAAGCAAGTTCCAAAGAAACCAGTTTCTTTGGTCGTTTGAAGAATCTATTTAAGCACAAAACCTGCATCAATACATATCCGTTATTAGAAGTTTATTTTCCATATAAACAAGGCCGTCTGAAAAAATCCTAAAAACCGAGTACAATCCGCCACATGAAAAAACGTACCAACCCCCTCCCCCTTTTAGACGGTGTCAAACCCAGCTACTTGGTTTTACCGCATGAAAAGCAGTTTTACGGCTTGCCGCTGCTGCATTTTTTATGCGCTCATTTTCCCTTTGTCGGCAAAGAAAACTGGCGGCGGCGGCTGAACAGCGGTTTTGTGGTGGGCGCGGATGGCGTACTGTTTGATGAGAATACTTTATTCGAGCCCGGTAAGACGATGTTTTATTACCGTGAAACCAGCCGTGAGAGCGAGCCGCGTATTCCGTTTGAAGAAAAGATTTTGCATATTGACGAGCATTTGATTGTAGTGGACAAACCGCATTTTCTGCCCGTCATCCCCAGCGGCAGGTTTTTGCGGGAAACCTTGCTCACGCGCCTGCGTCTGCGGCCGGAATTGCAGCATTTGAATGTTGAAGACATTACGCCGATTCATCGCTTGGACAAAGATACGGCAGGCGTTATGCTGCTTTCGCTCAACCCTGCCACGCGTCGTGGTTATCAGACCATGTTCCAAGAAAAAACCGTCCGAAAAACCTATGAAGCGGTGGCGCCGACGCGGACGGATTTGGACTATCCGCTGCATATTTCGTCACGAATGGAACGCGGCGAAAAATTCTTTCTCACGCGGGAAACGGAAGGCGAACCCAACGCCCACACAACCATCGAGCTTATCGAAAACCGCGGCGCATTCAGCCTCTACCGCCTCACACCGCATACAGGAAAGAAACACCAGCTCCGCGTGCATATGATGAGTTTGAACATGCCGTTGATGAACGATGCGCTTTACCCTACCCCATTGGCGGCCGGCGAGGAAGACTACGACAAACCTTTAAAACTTTTGGCCAAAAGAATAGAGTTTACTGATCCTGTCAGCAGAGAAATCCGCGTATTTGAAAGCAGCTTTACGCTTTAAGTTATCCAATCCAATAAAAAAGGCCGTCTGAAATTTTTCAGACGGCCTTTTTGTCACGGAATCATTTGATTAGTGATGAATGCAGCTGCACTCTTTGTTCATATCAATCACCATACGGCCGGTAATTTTACCTTCGCGCATTTCTTGGAAGATAGCAGGCGCTTCATCCAAAGCACGCAATTCGACTTTAGGCACAACCAAACCTTCTGCGCCAAATTGGAATGCTTCTTCCAAATCTTTGCGGGTACCGACCAGAGAGCCGACCACTTCGATGCCGTCCAATACCAAGCGTGGGATAGACAAGTCCATAGACTCAGGCGGCAAACCAACCGCAACAACACGGCCACCTGCGCGGACGCAATTCACGCCTGAGTTGAAGGCGGCAGCAGATACGGCTGTTACAACGGCTGCATGTGCGCCGCCGGTTTTCTCTTGGATGACTTGAGCCGCATCTTCTTTGGCGGCATTGATCACCAAATCCGCACCGGTTTCTTTGGCAAAAGCCAGTTTTTCATCGTTGACGTCAACGGCAACAACGTGCGCGCCAAACACTTTTTTCGCGTATTGAACCGCCAAGTTGCCCAAACCGCCTGCGCCGTAAATCGCAATCCATTGGCCCGGACGAACGCCGGAAACTTTAATGGCTTTATAAGTGGTTACACCGGCACAAGTAATGCTGGAAGCTTGCGCAGGATCCAAACCTTCAGGAACTTTGACCGCGTAATCGGCACTCACGATACAGTGGGTCGCCATACCGCCGTCGGCAGTATAGCCTGCGTTCAATACAGAGCGACACAAGGTTTCGCGGCCGGTATTACAGTATTCGCAAGAACCGCAGCTTTGGAACAGCCATGCGATGCTGACACGGTCGCCGACTTTCAGATTTTTCACACCGTCGGCAACTTCTTTAACCAAACCGATGCCTTCATGTCCCAGCACGCGACCCGGTTTGTCGCCGTAATCGCCTGCCGCAACGTGCAAGTCGGTGTGGCAGACGCCACAATACTCAACTTCCACCAACGCCTCGCCGTATTCCAGCGGACGCAGTTCGCGTTCAACAACTTCTACATCACCTGCTACATCTTTATTTACTACCACAGCATGCATTTTCATGAGAGAGTCTCCTAGAGTGTTGAAAAACTGTTTAGCTATAAATGAGAATACTCCCCATATCCGAAGCCGTCAACCCATAATCTTTTTTAAAACAATAAGTTATAATGTTATACCATAACAAAATCTATTTAAGCCGTATAAATCTTTAAATATATTAACAAATATACTTTCATTTCAATCAAATCCTTTATTTTTCAGATGGCCTGCTACATAAAACAACATTGCAAATGTAAATTTTGAGAATATTCTCATTTTTAGTACTTGAACTTAAAAAGAAAAAAGCATAAGCTGTTTTTCATGGTGTGAAACACCTATTCCCATTCATTAAGGAGACAGCATTATGGCAAAAGATTTAAATGTGTTTGATAAAGAATACGGCCTTTTGATCAACGGCGAATGGACAAAAGGTAGCGAAGGCAAACTTTTATCCTCTTACAACCCTGCCAATGGCGATGAGTTGGCTAAGTTCACAGACGCAACCGATGCCGATGTCGATGCTGCCGTAGCCGCTGCGCAAGAAGCGTTCAAAACATGGCGCAAAACCACGACTGCCGAACGCGCGGCCATTTTGAACAAAATCGCCGATGTAATCGATGAAAACGCCGAATTGTTCGCCCTGCAAGAAACCTTGGACAACGGCAAACCGATCCGCGAAACCCGCGCCGCCGACGTGCCTTTGGCTTCCGACCATTTCCGCTATTTCGCCAGCGTGATCCGCGGCGAAGAAGGCACTGCGACCCAACTTGATGCCGAAGACCTGTCCATCGTTTTGCGTGAACCGATCGGCGTTGTCGGCCAAATCATTCCTTGGAACTTCCCATTCTTGATGGCCGCATGGAAAATCGCTCCGGCATTGGCCGCAGGTTGTACCATCGTCATCCACCCTTCTTCCAGCACTTCATTGAGCCTGTTGTCCCTTGCTCAAAAAATCAACCACTTGCTGCCTAAAGGCGTGTTGAACGTGATTACCGGCCGCGGTTCCAAATCCGGCGAATACATGCTGCACCACAAAGGCTTCAACAAACTGGCCTTTACCGGCTCAACCGAAGTCGGCCGCCGCGTCGGCATCGCTGCTGCTGAATTACTGATTCCGTCCACTTTGGAATTGGGCGGCAAATCTGCCAACATCTTCTTCGACGATATGCCTTTCGACAAAGCCCTCGAAGGCGCGCAAAAAGGTATTTTGTTCAACCAAGGCCAAGTGTGCTGCGCCGGTTCGCGCATTTTTGTACAAGAAGGCATTTACGACAAATTCGTCAATGCTTTGGCTGAAGAATTCAAAAAAATCAAAGTCGGCCTGCCTTGGGAAGACGACACCCAAATGGGTTCTCAAGTCAATGCCGGTCAACTCGAGACCATTTTGAAATACGTCAAAATCGGCGAACAAGAAGGCTGCCGCATCATTACCGGCGGTAAAAAAATCGAAGGCGAATTGGGCAAAGGCGAATTTGTCGAACCGACTTTGATTGAAGCCAGCAGCAACGAAGCCCGTGTTGCCCAAGAAGAAATCTTCGGCCCGGTTGCCACCGTGATTAAATTCAAAACCGAAGAAGAAGTCATCAAAATGGCCAACGACAGCGAATACGGCTTGGGCGGCGCAGTGTGGAGTACCGACATCAACCGCTGCCTGCGCGTTTCCAACGCATTGGAAACCGGCCGCGTTTGGGTAAACTGCTACAACCGCCTGCCTGCCGGCGCGCCGTTTGGCGGCTACAAAACTTCGGGCATCGGCCGCGAGACCCACAAAATGATGCTCGCCGCTTATACGCAGGTGAAAAACATTTACATCTCCACCCGCGAAGAGCGCGAAGGCTTCTATTGATTGAATGTTCGCATGATAGCGGTTTAAACATGATAGGGCAGTTTGAAAACTTTTCAAACTGCCCTATTAATTACACAATAACTTTTTTAGGAGATAAATTATGTCGAAACACAAAACACGTTACATTCTGCCACTGCTGGCCGTGATGGCATCCGCTGCCTGTGTCAGTGCAGCAGGGTCATCTGATAAAGCTGCAAATGCCGTTAAACCGAAACAGGAAAAGAATCTTTGTCCCGAACCTGTTGACCAAATGGATGAAGATTGTTTAGAAATTACTCTGCTGAAACTTGAAAACAAACTGGACATGAAGTACAAAGATTTATTTCGACGTGCCGCTGCCAAAGACCGAAAACTTCATGGCATGACAAAACAGTATTTTACAAGCATCCGCTCAAAATGGAAGGCTTATCAGGACGAACTATGTTACGACCCGACGGTAACGACCGATTTGAAAACACCGGCGGATCGGATTCACACTCTTTGCGCTATCGAACAGACGCAGCTTCATTTAAAAGCATTGGAACGTTTTTAATTTTTATAGGAGACTGATATGTCGAAACACAAAATCCGTTGCATTCTGCCGTTTCTGGTAATAATGACATCCGCCGCCTGTGTCGGTGCGGCAGGTTCGTCTGATAAAGCTGCAAATGCCGTTAAACCGAAACAGGAAAAGAATCTTTGTCCCGAACCTGTTGACCAAATGGATGAAGATTGTTTGAGGCTTACCCTATTAGATTTTGAAATTGCATTAGATAAGAAGTACGAAGATTTATTTCGACGTGCCACTGCCAAAGACCAAAAACTTCATGGCTTGACAAAACAGTATTTTGCAAGCATCCGCTCAAAATGGAAGGCTTATAAGGAGGAACTTTGTTCCGACCCGACAATCACAACCGATTTGAAAACTCCTTCAGATAAAATCCTCTATCTGTGTGACGTTCAACAAACACAATATCACTTGAAAGCATTGGAACGTTTTTAATTTTTATAGGAGACTGATATGAGTCGTTTTACAGGCGGAGACCATCTGAAACCGGAAGACGGTTTGAAATACTATATCCATCAAGCCATGATGGTAAACGAATTGTCGGGCGGGCGCGGCGCGTACAAAATATCAAATGCGGAGAAGGCTGCCAGCGGTCCGAGTTTCGGTCCTATCCAGTACGACATAGGCGGCAATAATGAAGGGAGGAATTTGTTGGAACGGATTGCGAGAGAGGCAGCAGACTCAAAAGGCAACCGTTTTATTTCCGATAATGAAATAAAGCAGATGCAAATCCATCTATACAAGCCATTCAATAAAATGTCTGCCGAAGACAAACAGGTGTATCAAAATCTGAAACCGAAATTGAATCAGGCTTTGGCTTCCGAAACCGGTATCTCATTAATCAATCGGGATTATGTTAAAGTTCTTAATAAAAAAGTTGGTGAAGTCCATAAAGTTATTTCTAAAATCACAAATCTTGAAAACAAGCAATTCCTGCAATCCAATATGCAGGCACAAGTCTTTATTGCCGATATAGGCAACCAATATGGCAAAAAAGTAAACGAAGCTTTGGTGGAGTTCCTCAGCCAGAGTAAAGAAGATAACGGAGTAAGGCTGCCGGGAGGACGACAGGTCAAAGTCGAAGGCAAACTGGATATGGAAGATTTAAAAAACTTCCGTATGAATACGGCTTACGGCGTCAAACATCCCGCCGATGCCCGTCGCAGAGACAAACACATCGAGGACGTTACCGCTCCGACCCGTGAAAAATCGCTATCCCAAGCAGATAAATTCCATACCTTGGTTCAAGGCTTACTCAACGATAAGGACGGCTCTTTCGCCAAACAGGTTTTGGCGGAAAACCGCGAAGTTGTTGATGCTTTCAATGCTAAAGTACAGGAAAGAATGGAACAGGAACGGCAACAAACGGCAGCGAGGGAAATTTCTGTGCAGCAGAATCCTGCGGAAAGGGAATTGGGAGGACGGTCTTTCGGCTGACCGTTCCACATGAGGCCGTCTGAAACTTGTTTCAGACGGCCTTGCTTTATTCTGTTTCTCAATAAATGCTTTATATCTTTCTCAAAAAAAGCCCCATCACTTTCTCTCCGGCTACAGCAAGCAACGCGCCGGCCACAACCACCATAGCACCCACATAGCTGACGATATTCATATCTGAAGCGGCAAAATAATCGGGGGCGAGATGATGGCCGATGGTGGAAAATATCATGGTGAATACGGGAATCAGCGTGGTTACGATACTGACTTTTGAAGCGTCCCAATGGTTGAGTGCTTCGCCGAATGAACCGTAGCCGATCAGCGTGTTTAAGCAGCAATAGATAAAGCAGCCCCATAAAAACGGATTGCCGATATGTGCGATTTGCAATGGTTCGGCAAACGGCAGGAAAACAAAGCTGCTGCAAAAATAAATCATGAGCAGGATTTGTTGCGAATTGAAATGTTTGGACAAAAGTTTTTGCGCCACACCGTAGCATACCCAAATCATGCTGCCCGAAGCTGCCATCATCACGCCGACCGCGTAGCTGCCCAAGCTGAAAAGTTCGCTGAATTTGTCGTTGAAAAACATGACCAAACCCGTCAGCAAAAGCATCAAGCCGATTTTTTGCCAATGCGTAAAGGCTTCTTTAAACACGCCTACGCCGACCAAAATCATGGTAAAGGGCGAGAGCTGCCACAACACCTGCGTGGTTGTCGGCGAGATATAGTGCAAACCCATGGCAACGAGAACGAAATTGGCAGAAATGCCGATAATGCCCAACACCAATAAAAACAAGGTTTGCTTGGAAAATTCAGACGGCCTCGGCAGCTTGCCGGTCAAACCCAGCAATACAAACAACACCAGCGAAGCCACTAAAAAGCGTACCCACACCAGCGTGGGCGCATCGACGGCTTTTAAGGCCTGTTGGGCGATAACCGGCAGCGAGCCCCAAGTCATGGTGGCAAGCAGCGCCAATGAAAAGCCGAGCCAAGGTTTTTGTTTCTTCATTTTTCAGACGGCCTTTGTTTACGCGGCTTCCCAGTAATCGATATAAAGCTGCAATTCAAGATTATTCCGCCATTCGTTGGCAACGGGGCGGTACACCGTGCGGATGTATTCGGGAATGTCTTCGCTGCAACGCCAAAACATGGCTTCAAATTCGTAGCCGTCTTTTTGCAGCCAGACTTTTTTGTGTTTGCCTTCCGCACCCAAAGGTTGCTGGCGGATAACGTGAAATTCGTCGGTAAAACTCGGCGGAGCGAAGCCCTGCCCCCAAACGTGTCGGGCAAGGTTCTGCGCCTGTTCCAGCGTAATATCGCGGGCGGGCAGGCTGCCGTCGGTAATATAGGTTTGCGACAAATCGTCTTCGCACACCATCTCGCGCACGGCTTTTTCAAAGGCCGTCTGAAATGCAGGAATATTGTGTTCAAGTATGCTCAAACCTGCCGCCATCGCGTGTCCGCCGAATTTCAAAATCAAATCGGGATGGCGCTTGGATACCAAGTCCAAAGCATCGCGTAGGTGCAGATTGGGAATGGAGCGTCCCGAACCGCGCACTTCGCCGTTGTCGGCAGGCGCAAACACGATGGTTGGACGATAAAAGCGGTCTTTGAGGCGGCTGGCAACAATGCCGACCACACCTTGATGGAAGTCATCGCGATATGCCACCAAAGTCGTCTGCCCTGGAGGCAGGGTTTCAGGAAAATCATTCAGCGCGTCTTGTAGCATGGATTGCTCGATTTCGCGGCGCTCGATATTGAGGTTGTTTAACTGCGCCGCCAGTTCCTGCGCCTCGGCATCATCTCGCGCCAACAGACAGGCAATACCGACCGACATATCGTCCAGCCGTCCGGCCGCATTAATGCGTGGGCCCAACGCAAAGCCCATATCGAAAGGCTGAGCCTTGCGCCAATCCCGTCGCGCTACTTCAAACAAGGCGCGGATGCCGGGGCGCATTTTGCCCAAACGCATCCGTTTCAAACCTTGAGACACGAGGATACGGTTGTTGTGGTCTAATGTAACGACATCGGCGACGGTACCAAGTGCGACCAAATCCAAAAGGTCGCCCAGATTCGGCTCTTTTAGGCCGTCTGAAAAATAATTGCGGCGGCGCAGTTCGGCACGCAAAGCCATCAATACATAAAAAATCACGCCCACGCCCGCCAAGCTTTTGCTTTGGAAACCGCAGCCTTTTTGGTTTGGATTGACGATGATGCAGTCGGGTACGGTCTCGGCAGGCAGATGGTGGTCGGTCACAATCACATCCAAACCCAATTCCTGCGCACGCGCCACGCCTGCAATGCTGGCAATACCGTTATCCACCGTTACCAACAAATCCACACCTTGCTCAGCCGCGATTTCAGCCAGTTCGGGCGTTAAGCCGTAGCCATGTTCAAAGCGGTTGGGCACAAGGAAATCCACTTTCGCTCCCATCGCCGCCAAACCGCTCATACCGACGGAACACGCCGTCGCACCGTCTACATCGTAGTCGGCGACAATCAGGATTTTTTCCTGACGCTCAATCGCATCCGCCAAACGGCCGGCGGCGGCTTCGCAGTTTGTCAGCGTTTGATACGGCAAAAGCGCAGCAAGTTTGTCGTCCAACTCGGCCGGACTTTGCACATCACGCGCAGCACACAGCCGCGCAATCAAAGGATCGGTACCGGCAGTAAGCAAGTCGTTAAAAACAGTCGGATTAATGGAACGTGTTTGGATTTTGACGGACATGGTGTGTGGGATTAAATAGAGAGAAAATTAATATTTTTGAAGCGTTTATTTTAAGGAGGAGGCGTCTGAAACCTGCAATCCGTTTTCAGACGGCCTTGGATATTATTTGCGTGAAGCATCAACAATTTTACCAATCACGACAAAGGGAACTGCTATTACTGCGCCGACTGCGTCCAAAGCCAATGTGAATGGCGTTTGCAGGATATTCTCCGTCAACTTCTGAACATCGGTGCTTTTTTTGGTTTCCGTATAATAAATTCTGACCGGAACGGCAGTGTCAAAACGGTAGTCTTCGGCAACATTTTTCGGCGTCGCATAATAATGACCTTCGGTAGAAATACACCGCGTATAGACAGTTTTGTCATCGAGCTCAACCGACTTAAACGCCAACTGTTTCAACTTGGCAATCTCGGCAGCTTTTTGAGTATCGTAACGCAGGCAGAAATCCGAGCGGAAAGTTTGCGCTTTAGGAGATTTCAATTCGACCGGCAAAGCCTCATACACATATCTTGGGTTTTGCTGAACCATTTGAAACTGTTTGTCCAATTTAACATCCAAGACTGCCTTCAATTTGGCCGAATCTTTAGGATTAACGACAAACCAATATTTTTTGCCCATCATGACCAAGCTGCCTGTTTCCAGTTGCGTATTGTCTTTGGCAACCACGCCAAATGCTTGAATATTGTCTTTGGCAACGGTTTTTTCGGTTGTGGTTTTATGGAACGGGTTGTTCTCTCCCCAAAGAAAGGCAGTACATCCATTGAGGGTCAATACACCAACCAGCAAGACGGTTGCAGAGTGGCGAAATTTCATAGTCATCCTCCTTCAGTATTACGATACAGGCCGTCTGAAAACCGCAATCCGTTTTCAGACGGCCTTACGGTTTATTCTTCCCAATCCTGTCCTTCTTCTGAAGCATCAGATTGACCGGCCTCCATCACTGCTTTAATTTCTTGGAACAGCGCGCGGAAGTTTTTCGGCGGTTTGTTTTGTTCCTGCTCTTTTTTAGTGTTGCGGATCAAGGTGCGCAATTTACCGGCGTCGGCTTGCGGAAAATCGGCCATAAATTGGGTAATTGCGCCATCGTCTGCCAACAGTCGGGTACGCGCCTGCTCGACGCGTTGCAAAAAGGCATTGTGCGCCGTATTGTCGCCGCGCAGTTTGGCCAAAAAGGCTTCGATGGGCGCAGGGTCGGTATCGCGCATCAGGCGGCCGATAAATTGGGCTTGGCGTTTGAGCGCGCTGTTGGACGTAATTTTTTTATAGGTGGCGATGGCCTCGAACAGCTCTTCGTCCAAGCCGATTTTTTTCAGCGTATCGCTGGAGAGCTTGGTCAATTCCATACCCAAAGCCTGCAAATCGTTCATCTGCTTTTTCATTTGGGTTTTGCTGACCCATTCGTCTTCTTGTTCAAACATTGTGTTTCCCTGATTTTCTGAATCTGCCTATTTTATCAGTTTTCAGACGGCCTTTCCGTGCGATTTTTGCAGAGGCCGTCTGAAACGGTTAAAATGCCGCAAAACCCTGTCAGGAAACCTTTTTATGCTGTTTAACCACACACCGGACGAGCTGTTGCGCTTGTGCGGACACACGCTGGATTTGGCCAAACAATCCGGCGCCACCTCGGCCGAAGCCGATTTCAGCGAGTCGCTCGGCCAAAGCGTCAGCGTGCGCTTGGGCGAAATCGAACAAATCGAGTTCCAACAAGACAAATCTTTAGACATTACGGTCTATGTCGGCCAACGCAAAGGCCGCGCCAGCACTGCCGACTTCTCCGAACGTGCCCTGCAAGATACGGTCAAAGCCGCCATCGATATTGCACGCTATACCGCCGAAGACGATTGCGCCGATCTTGCCGATGCTGCCTTGATGGCAACCCATATCGGCGACCTCGACCGCTACCACGAATGGGATTTGAGTACCGAATCCGCCATCGATTTGGCCAAGCAATGCGAACAGGCTGCGCTGTCAACGGACAAACGCATTGAAAATTCCGAAGGCGCATCGGTTCATACCGGCCATTACCAATATGTTTACGGCAACACCCACGGCTTTGCCGCACACCAGCAAAGCACGCACCACAGCATTTCTTGCAGCGTGGTCGCCAGCGACGAACACGGCATGCAGCGCGACTATTGGTATGATTCTTCCTGCCGTCACGAAGACATGGACGCGCCCGAACTCATCGGCCAAACTGCAGCCGAACGGACTTTACGCCGTCTGAACAGCCGCAGCGTTCCGACCGGCAGCTATCCCGTACTGTTCGACACCACCGTCGCAGTCGGTTTAATCGGCCACCTTATCGGCGCACTCAGCGGCGGCGCGCTTTACCGTCAAAGCAGCTTCCTGATTGACAGCATCGGCAAACAGGTGCTGCCCGAGTTTCTCAGCCTGCGCGAAGAACCGCATATCCTGCGCTCGTTCCGCAGCACTTATTTCGATGCCGAAGGCGTGGCCACGCAGCCTCGTTTTGTGGTGAAAGACGGCGTCGTCGAAGGCTATTTCCTCAGCAGTTACAGCGCGAAAAAACTCGGCATGCAGACAACGGGCAATGCCGGCGGCGCGCACAATCTGTATCTGAACCACACCCACGCCGCGCAGGCCGACCTGTTGAAAGAAATGGGGACAGGTTTGCTGGTTACCGAATTGATGGGACAAGGTGTCAACGGCATTACTGGTGACTACTCGCGCGGCGCAGCCGGTTTTTGGGTGGAAAACGGCGTCATTGCCTACCCGGTTCAGGAAATCACCATTGCCGGACGTTTGCAGGATATGTACCGCGACATCATCGGCGTGGCAGACGACGCATTACGCCGTTCGTCCAACCAAATCGGCTCCATCTTGGTTTCCAAAATGACAGTTGCCGGCAACTGATTGAACTAAATAGACAAAAGGCCGTCTGAAAGATATCTTTTCTTTTCAGACGGCCTCGCCGTTATCTACTTCCATAAAAAACACATCATGCATATTGTCGTTATCCCCTCTTGGTATCCTTCTTCCGAAACCGACGTGGACGGAATTTTTTTCCGCCTCCAAGCCCAAGCACTGCAACGCGAAGGCATAAAAATCGGCATGGTCGTGCCCATGTTCCGCTATTTGAGAAGCCAGCCGAAAACCATCTTCTCGCGCTTCTACGGCCTGCGCCGCCATCAGCAAGGCGGACTCAATACTTACGCCTACGACAGCATGTATTTCTTCCCGCGCTGTCCGGTTGTCGATATCGACCGCATCCGCTGGGTCAACGCAGGCATGAAAGCTTTTGAAGCCTATATCGCCGACAACGGCAAACCCGACGTAATTCACGCCCATTGCGTCAACTATGCCGCCATTTTGGCCTGCGCCATCTTCAAAAAATACGGCATTCCCTATGTGATTACCGAACACAGCAGCGCCATTTCACGCGGCCTTGTCCGCAAAAACCAATGGCCATCCATGCACGAAGCCGTGCGCCACAGCGCAGCCCGGTTCGCCGTCAGCCGTGATTTCTGCCGCATTCTCGAAAAAACCTACGCCGGTACAGACTGGCAATACCTGCCCAATATGCTGGGCGGCAATTTTGAACAGGATTTCGAGTTCCCCGAAAAAAACAATCAAGATTTTACCTTCTGCAGTGTCTCCCACCTGCGCCACCTCAAAGGCCACGACCTGCTCCTGCCTGCTTTTTCAGAAGCACTCAAAACCTATCCGCAGCTCAAACTCAAAATCGGCGGCGGCGGCGCAGAAGAAGGCCGTCTGAAACAACTAGCAAGCGACTTGGGCATCAATCACGCCGTTACCTTTACCGGCGCATTAACCACCGACCAAACCCTAGACCTCATGCGCCACAGCAACGCATTCGTCCTCGCCAGCCGTACCGAGACCTTCGGCGTCGTCTATATCGAAGCACTGTCGCAAGGTTTGCCCGTTATCGCCACACGCTGCGGCGGCCCCGAATCCATCGTCACATCCGACAACGGCCTGCTGGTGCCAATCGAAAACATACCGGAACTGACCAAAGCATTGCTCACCCTCTACGAAAACCATGCAAACTACAATCCCGTCCGCTTGCGCCAAGATTGCCTGCAACAATTCGGCAGCCGTGCCATTGCGCAACACCTGATCGACACCTTCCAAAAAGTGCTTAATAAGTAGGCATAAACCATACAGGCCGTCTGAAATCCTTCAGACGGCCTGCCTGCTTCCAATAAGACAAATCTAGTGTAAAATTAAGACAATAACTAAACTTTTTGATTTAAAATCAGTCCAAGGAAAAACTGTTACCTATAATAATATCCCCACATACATTATGCGCTATTACGGAACGATTACTCGCTGGAACAGCAAGCGCGGCTTCGGAGCCGCTACCATAGAAGACACAGGCCAAGAAATCTTTCTTGCCCTTGCCGCCTTCACCACCCTTACCCGCCTTCCGGCCGAAGGGCAACACATCTCCTTCAACATCACAGAAGGCCGGCGCGGCCGCAAAGAAGCCGAAAACGTCTGCTTCGCCCTTGATTGCGCCGACTGCTTTGATGTCCTCGTCCCTCCTCCCGAAAAACCCCTCGCCGGCAAACAGGCCATCGTCGGCCTGATCGTTGTTATCTTCGTCTGCAGCATTTTCGCCGCCTTGTGGTACGGCCTCCACTTTTCCGACAACACACCGGAAGAGCCGGCCGTCAAAAAACAAGAAACCATGGTTCACGAAGTAGCTGCCAAAATCGAAGCCGAACGCAAAGCATGGCGCGATGCCGTCAATGGCAGCAACCAACGCTCGGGGCAGCCTCAACGCGCCAAAGATGATTCGTCGAAACAATAACGCTTTATCCAATACAAAAAGGCCGTCTGAAAAAATGGGAAGATGAAATTATAGATTTCTTCCTCATTCTTTCAGACGGCCTTTGTTCTTACCTTATCACGGCTCTGCCATTTCCAACGCCTGTTTAATGTCTACGGCTACAACGCGCGATACGCCTTTTTCCTGCATAGTTACGCCGACGAGCTGCTCCGCCATTTCCATGGTCAGGCGGTTGTGGGAGATGTAGAGGAACTGGGTTTGCGCCGACATTTCTTTGACTAGATTACAGAAACGCGAGGTGTTGGCATCGTCCAGCGGGGCGTCGACTTCGTCCAGAAGGCAGAAGGGGGCGGGGTTGAGGCTGAACAGGGCGAACACGAGGCTCATGGCGGTGAGGGCTTTTTCGCCGCCGGAGAGGAGGTGGATGGTGCTGTTTTTCTTGCCGGGCGGGCGCGCCATGATGGACACGCCGGCAGTCAGGAGGTCGTCGCCTATCATTTTGAGGGTGGCTTCGCCACCGCCGAACAGGGTCGGGAAGAAGGTTTGGACTTTGCTGTTGACGGCGTCGAAGGTCTCTTTGAAACGCTCTTTGGTTTTGTCGTCGATTTGGGCGATGGCTTCTTCCAAAAGGGTGATGGCGGCCTGCACGTCTTCGCTCTGGCTGCGGTAGTAGCCGTCGCGTTCGCGCGCTTCTTCGAGTTCCTGCAAAGCGGCGAGGTTGACGGCGCCGAGGGCTTCGATTTGCTGGGTGAGGCTGCCGATGCTGCTGTTCAATACTTTCGGCGATTCTTTCGCCAACGCTTCGAGCGCGTCCAAATCAGCGGCCCGTTCGGTCAGGTTTTGATGGTAGCGTTTGGCGTTAATCAGGGCTTCCTGCTGCTGCAACAGGGCTGTTTGGGTGGCGGCCTGAAGCTGTGGCAACTGGGTTTGCAGGGTTTGCACTTTAGCGTATTGCTCCCTGCCTTGCTCCTGAATCTGCGCAAGTTTTTCTTGTACGACAATATATTCTTCGTCCAAGGTCTGTACGGCTTCGCTCAATTCTTCAAGCTTGATGTGCTGCTCGTCGTTTTGGAACTCGGTTTCATAGGCGAGAGCAAGCTCTTGTTGGCGTTCCTGCCAATCGAATGTTTGCTGTTCAAGTTGGGCAATTTGCTGTTGGTAGTTTTGTTTTTGCTGATTGAGCTTGTGAACAGCAACTTCGGCCAATCCATATTGGCGGTTGGCTTCCAACAGGGCAAGCTGCGCCTGTTTCAGACGGCCTTGCTGCTCTTGGCGGCTGTGCGCGGCGGTTTGCTGTTGGTGTTCGAGTTCGGCGGCGGCTTCCTGCAAAGTAACGATGTCGTCTGAAAGCCCGTCGGACGTGTGTTGCAACACGGTTTGCTCTTCCGCCAACTGCGCCAGTTCGCGCTCGATGTGTTCGCGGCGGATTTGCCCTTGGTTGGTGCGCGCCAGAAGTTCGGCGGCGCGTTGCTGAGCTTGGCTGTATTGGCGCGTGTGCTGCTGTTGCTGCTGCATCAGGTTTTTATGTTGCACTTCGGACGAGCGCACAGCGGCTTCCGCCTGTTTGAACGCGGCTTCGGCGGCGGAAAGTTCGGGGGCGAGGTTTTCCAGTTCGGACGCGATGCCGTCAAGGCGCGCTTTTTGGGCAATCAGGCTTTCCTGCGCGGGCTTGGCATAGAGCAGGACGCTGACTTTATCGACCTGATGGCCTTCGGGCGTGAGCCAGATTTGATGCGCGCCCAAATCGCTTTGATGCGCGAGGGCGTAATTCAAATCGGGCGCACACAATACGCCGTCGAGCCAGTGGTGCAATGCCGTCTGAAACGGCGGCTGCGCTTGGATTTGGTTCAGCAATGCCTGTACGGGCAGGGATTTTTTGATGCCGCCGGAGAGGTCGTCTGAAAGCCATGCCGCCTGCCCCTGCGGCAACGGCGCGGGCGGAACGAAACCGTGCGGCACGGCGCGGGCGTGCAGGCGTTCGGCAAGGATGACGGACAAGGCGTGTTGCCACTCGGCGGGCGCGGTGATGTATTGCCACAGTTGCGGCGCGGCGGCGTGGTCGGTTGCCTGCCAGAAGTCGGCGGCTTCCTGCTGTTGCGACAGGATTTGCAACAACGCCTGCTGCTGCGCCTGCAAGGTGATGTGTTGCTGCTTCAGGCTTTGGAAGCGGTTTGAGGCCGTCTGAAACGCCTCGCGGGCAGTGTGTAAGGCTTCTTCGGCGGCAATGATTTGTTCTTCGTAATGCTCTTGCTGGCTTTGCAACAAGGCGGCTGCTTCCTGCGCGGCGGCGGTTTCGGCTTCGTCAGGCAGGTTCAGGGCTTGGTTTTCCTGTTTCAGACGGCCTTTGCGCTCTTCGTGCTTGGCAACGGTTTGTTCGGCATGGGCAAGCTGCTGCTGTTTCAACGCCAGTTCGCGGCGGATACGGTTTGCCTCGTCCTGCTGGGTTTGGAAGGCGGCGTTGAGCGTGGCTTGGGCTTCTTCCAATTCGGGCAGACGCTCTTCGTGTTCGGCAACCTGCATCGCCCATTCCGCCAATTCGGTTTGCTTTTCTTCCGCTTGCAACTCGTTTTCTTCAAGCTGCACGCGGATTTGCTGCTGCTCTTGATGAATGCGTTGCAACTGCGCCTGCGCTGCCTGCTTGTCGCGTTCGATGCGTTGATGCAGGTTTTGCTGATGGCGGATTTGTTCTTCCAAACGGGCAATCTGCTCGCGCAACACGCCGCGTTTATTGCTCAATTCGTGTACTGCCTGCTGCTGCGATTGTTCGGTGGTCTGCAAGGCGTGTACTTCGTCGTTTAATGCCTGAACCTGCGCGGCGGTTTCGTCCTGCTGCGCCTGCAAAGACTGATGCTGCGCGGTCGCCTTATCAGCAGCGGCAAGCGATTGCTGCCATTGGGCGTAATCGAGCAAATCCTGTTGTTGGTTCAATTGCGCGGTCAGGGATTTGTAGCGTTCGGCAGTTTCTGCCTGTTTTTCCAGCTTTTCCACCTGACGCGCCAACTCGTTCTGCAAATCGCCCAAACGCTGCAAATGCTCGCGCGTGTCTTTCAGACGGCCTTCCGTCTCCTTGCGGCGTTCCTTATATTTGGACACGCCCGCCGCCTCTTCTATATAGGCGCGCAACTCCTCCGGCCGCGCTTCGATGATGCGCGAAATCATCCCCTGCTCGATAACGGCATAACCGCGCGCGCCCACGCCCGTACCCAAGAACAAATCGGTAATGTCGCGGCGGCGCACGGTTTGATTGTTGATGAAATAAGTCGATTCGCCCTGCCGCGTCAGCTGCCGCTTGATGCTCACCTCGGCATACTGCCCCCACGCCCCCTGCAAACTGTGGTCGCTGTTGTCAAACACCAGCTCCACCGAAGCCCTCGGCGCAGGACGGCGCGTCGCCGCACCATTAAAAATCACGTCCTGCATACTCTCGCCGCGAAGCTGCTTCGCCGAAGCCTCGCCCAACACCCAGCGCACCGCGTCAATCACATTCGACTTACCGCAGCCGTTCGGCCCGATAACCGCAACAAGCTGCCCCGGCACATGAATCGTGGTCGGGTCGGTAAAAGATTTGAAGCCGGAGAGTTTGATGTGGGTCAGGCGCATGGCAATGTTTCGAATCAGAAAAGAAGGCGTATTTTAACGGAAATACGCTTATCCGTTGAGAGAAAAGCATCTAGAAAGTCCGACTGCTTTTTTATCTTCAAAAGGCCGTCTGAAAAGTTTGTTAAAAAGAAACAGACCAGCTATCGAACTCACTAAAATATTCAAAATAAATTCATATAAAACAATTAACTAAGAAAATATCCACCCAACCACCTTCCCTTTGATTAATTTTTGTACAGAAATGCAAACAAACTGTTTATTTTTTTATGATTTATGGTTATTATCGGACATTAAAGGTTTAAAAATCAGATAAACGATCTCTCCAACCTTTTCATCAAGCGAATAACTATACAGGGAATCTCATGTCAAACATCCAAACCAAACTTAAAACCATCGTTTTTACAGCCATCAGCGCAGCCATCTTGTCCGCATGCGGTGGTGGCGGAGGCGGCGGTTCATCTGCTTTAAGCACCGGCGCGACTCCTACCAATAATACCGGCAACTCTGCTGGCAACAATGGTAATCCTACCAACAATAACAGCAATGCCAACACTCCGAAAGCGCCGTCTACTACGCTTACTAACAGTGCCGACAACCTTGCCGAACTGACCGATGAAGCTCCAATCGATCCGGCCAACGTTACCCAGCCTTTGCACACACATTTCATATCTTCCAAAGGTGCACAACAATCCAACCCTAACGTACAAATCCGCAAAGATGCCGCAGGCAAAATGTTCCAAACAGACAATCAAGACCGCAACCAAAATGGCCTGATCAGCTCTATTGACTTTAACAACAATGATGAAGTCAAAATGGACGGCGTTGTGTTATTTAATAAGACCTCTGATGGCAGCGCAACCCAACCTACATGGACAAGTTCCGCTTCTGTTATTGCCAAAGTATATTCAAAAGGAAATACTCAAACTGATGTCAGCGAACAAACGGGCAAAGAGAAAAATACCAAATTTGCATACGGTAAATCAACTTTGGATGACAATATTGTTGAAATTTCTAAAAAGTTAAAAGCTGAACAAGAAAAACTTGAAAAAGAAGAAAATCCAGAAGCCGGTCCAGTTAACAATAAAAAAGTAACTGAGATCAAAGCAAAGATTGAAGAATTAAATACTTTATACGCTAAAAATCTCGAAGTTCGGGCTAAACTAGCAGAAATGAATGAAAAAGCCAGCAATAATCTAGCCTATTTCCGTCCAGACCAAGATGGCTTAGTTTTCGACAAACAATTCGACGGTGTCTATGTCATCAATTTTGGCGATGGCACCCAGATTGTGTTGCATGATCCTTCCGCAGCCGGCTGGACATATCAAACCTTCGCGCATTACACCGACCCTAAAGGACATGTATACCAAGGCTACCAAAGCTTGGGTGATGAGACTGTCTTCACTACCCTGCCTGCAAAAGGTACAGCCACCTACAAAGGTATTTCCACTGCCTATGTGGTTACCGACAAGAACAATCGTCAGTTGACTTCCAATGTCATGGCTATCGTTGATTTCGGCCTCAAAGGTGTCCGTTTTGAAACATCAAACTCACACTTCCATACTTTGGAAAATGATAAGCGCGTATCCAAAGCAGATAAAAACTACGATTTCAAAGGTACGGCAAGCTGGAAAGACGGCAACCTCTTCTCCGGTAAAGTCAGCACGGCCGATGACAAGTTAAGCGGCAACCTGAACGGCAAATTCTACGGCCCCAATGCTGCAGAAATTGGCGGCACTTACGGCTTGAAAAACAAAGATGCAACCGAACACTTAATCGGTGGCTATGGCGCGAAACGTCAATAAACCTGCCTAAACAAAAGGCCGTCTGAAGTTTCAGACGGCCTTTTTATTTTTAATTTGGATTACACCGATACGGCTGCTTTGATGTGCGGATGCGGATCGTAGCCTTCCAATTCAAAGTCTTCAAATTTAAATTCAAACAAGTCTTTGACTTCAGGGTTGATTTTCATGGTCGGCAGGCTTCGGAAATCGCGGCTTAATTGCAGTCGGGCCTGCTCGATATGGTTGCTGTACAAATGCGCATCGCCAAACGTATGGATAAATTCACCGGCTTCCAGTCCGCACACTTGCGCCATCATCATGGTCAATAATGCGTAGCTGGCGATGTTGAACGGTACGCCAAGGAAAATATCGGCGCTGCGTTGGTAAAGCTGGCAGGACAGTTTGCCGTTGGCAACGTAAAACTGAAACAGTGCGTGGCAAGGCGGCAAGGCCATTTCATCGACCAAAGCTGGATTCCATGCGGACACAATCAGGCGGCGCGAGTCGGGATTTTTCTTGATTTGTTCCACCACATTGGCAATTTGGTCGATATGGCGACCGTCGGGTGCGGGCCAGCTGCGCCATTGGTAGCCGTAAACCGGGCCCAAATCGCCATTTTCATCCGCCCATTCATCCCAAATGGAAACGTTGTTGTCTTTCAGGTATTTGATGTTGGTATCGCCTTTGAGAAACCAAAGCAGCTCATGAATAATCGAGCGCAGATGCAATTTTTTGGTAGTCAACAGCGGAAAGCCTTCACTCAAATCAAAACGCATTTGGTAACCAAACACGGAACGCGTGCCGGTGCCGGTACGGTCGGATTTGTCGATACCATTGTCGAGAACATGGCGCATAAGGTCGTGATAGGCTTTCATGTGTTTCCTTAATGTATGTGTTGTGGGAATTTCGTGTGTATTGTACCGAATTTTCAGACGGCCTGCCTCTCTGTCTTCAATGGGGCAACCTTCCCCATATTCGCGTAGTACACTCATTAACAATGTTGACAATTTAGCGCTAATTTACACAAATTTTTGAGCTGAATTAAATTTTTACAAAAAAATTTTCAACATTTTCTAGTTTAATTACTCGGCATTTTATTTTTATTTAAATCTACTTAATGAAATATTTTTATATATTTTTAATTAAATTTAAAATATAATTCCATTTTTACAAATTGATGAAAAAATAATGTCAACAATCTAGGTAAAATTTTTCTTGGCAAGTAAAATTTTTACAGCTATATTTCAAAACATAAATATTGAAATATCTCACTCAATAGGAGTAGAAAAATGACTGACCTGAACACCCTGTTTACCAATCTTAAACAACGCAACCCCAACCAAGAACCCTTCCATCAAGCCGTTGAAGAAGTGTTCATGAGTTTGGATCCGTTTTTGGCGAAAAACCCGAAATACACCCAACAAAGCCTGCTTGAACGTATTGTTGAGCCAGAGCGCGTGATTATGTTCCGCGTCACTTGGATGGACGACAAAGGCCAAGTCCAAGTCAACCGCGGCTACCGCATCCAAATGAGTTCCGCCATCGGCCCTTACAAAGGCGGTTTACGTTTCCACCCGACCGTCGATTTGGGCGTGTTGAAATTCCTCGCCTTTGAACAAGTGTTCAAAAATGCGTTGACCACCCTGCCTATGGGCGGCGGTAAAGGCGGTTCCGACTTTGATCCTAAAGGCAAATCCGATGCCGAAGTAATGCGCTTCTGCCAAGCCTTTATGACCGAACTCTACCGCCACATCGGCGCCGATACCGACGTTCCTGCCGGCGACATCGGCGTAGGCGGCCGCGAAATCGGCTATCTATTCGGCCAATACAAAAAAATCCGCAACGAATTTGCTTCCGTCCTGACCGGCAAAGGCCTCGAATGGGGTGGCAGCCTGATTCGCCCTGAAGCCACCGGCTAAGGCTGCGTGTATTTTGCCCAAGCCATGTTGGAAACCCGCAACGACAGCATCGAAGGCAAACGCGTGTTGATTTCCGGCTCCGGCAATGTGGCACAATACGCAGCTGAAAAAGCCATCCAACTGGGTACAAAAGTATTGACCGTTTCCGACTCCAACGGCTTTGTCCTCTTCCCTGACAGCGGCATGACCGAAGCGCAACTGGCCGCTTTGATCGAGCTGAAAGAAGTACGCCGCGAACGCGTGGCCACTTACGCCAAAGAACAAGGCCTGCAATACTTTGAAAACCAAAAACCGTGGAACATCGCGGCCGAAGTCGCCCTGCCTTGCGCCACCCAAAACGAATTGGATGCAGATGCCGCCAAAATCCTGCTGGCAAACGGTTGCTATGTGGTTGCAGAAGGTGCGAACATGCCGTCAACTTTGGGCGCGGTCGAACAATTTATCAAAGCCGGTATCCTCTACGCTCCGGGCAAAGCGTCCAACGCTGGTGGCGTAGCGACTTCAGGTTTGGAAATGAGCCAAAACGCCATCCGCCTGTCTTGGACACGCGAAGAAGTGGACAGCCGCCTGTTTGACATTATGCACAACATCCACGAATCCTGCCTGAAATACGGCAAAGTCGGCGACAAAGTGAACTACGTCAATGGTGCGAACATTGCCGGCTTCGTCAAAGTTGCCGATGCCATGTTGGCGCAAGGTTTCTAAACCCCTACCCAGCCAAATCAAAAGGCCGTCTGAAATCTTTCAGACGGCCTTTTTCTTTTAAAGCAAACCTTATACGCCCAAATAACCTTCCCTGCTGGAAAGCCATCTTGCCAAATGCGCTTCGACGATTTCAGGGTTTTGTTCAATCAGCAAAGGGGCGATTTCGCGTGCCTGTTCCAAAAGGTGCAGGTCTTCTTCGAGGTTGGCAAAACGCAGCATGGGGACGCCGCTTTGGCGCGCGCCGAGAAATTCGCCGGGACCGCGGATGTTGAGGTCTTGGCGGGCGATTTCAAAGCCGTCGGTGTGTTCGTAGATGACTTTCAGCCGCGCTTTGGCGAGTTCGCTCAAGGGTTCGGCAAACAGGAGGACGCACACGCTTTCTGCCGCGCCGCGCCCTACCCGTCCGCGTAATTGGTGCAGCTGCGCCAAGCCCATGCGCTCGGCGTGTTCGATCACCATCAGGGCGGCATTGGGCACATCTACGCCGACTTCGATAACGGTGGTGGCGACCAAGACGTTCAGACGGCCTGCGGCAAACTCTGCCATGACTTCGGCTTTTTCGGCGGCCTTCATGCGCCCGTGTACCAAGCCGATGTTGAGTTCAGGCAAGGCTGCCTGAAGCTGCTCTAGGGTTTCGGTGGCGGTTTGCAGTTGCAAGGTTTCGCTCTCTTCAATCAGCGGGCAGACCCAGTATGCCTGCTGCCCTTTGCGGCAGATGTTGAGGACGAAGCCTTCGACTTCGGTGCGGCGGACGTTGTTGACGAGGCGTGTTTTAATCGGGGTGCGCCCGGGCGGCAATTCGTCGATGACGGACACGTCCAAGTCGGCGAAGAAACTCATGGCAAGCGTGCGCGGAATGGGCGTGGCGGACATCATCAGCTGATGGACGTCGCGCCCTTTGTTTTTGAGGGCGAGGCGTTGGGCGACGCCGAAACGGTGTTGTTCATCCACAATCACCAAGCCCAGATTTTGAAACTCGACGTCGTCTGAAAACAGAGCGTGCGTGCCGACAGCGATTTTGACAGAGCCGTCAGCAAGTTTGGCTTTGGCTTCGTCTTTGGCTTTTTTGCGCTGGCTGCCGGAAAGCCAGACGACTTCAAGGCCTAAAGGCTCAAACCATTGTTTAAACTTGATGAAATGCTGTTCGGCAAGGATTTCAGTCGGCGCCATCACAGCCACCTGCGCGCCGGATTCGATGGCAGTCAGCGCGGACAAGGCGGCGACGATGGTTTTGCCGCTGCCGACATCGCCTTGCAGCAGGCGGTGCATGGGGTGGGTTTGCGCCATATCGTGGCGGATTTCGGACACGACCCTTTCTTGGGCATCGGTCAGGGCAAACGGTAAGGCGTGGAGCAGGGCTTGAGTCAATGTGCCGTCGCCGCCCAATGCCGCCGCCGTGCCGCTGACACGCCTCTGTCGCGCCAAGCGCATGGAAAGCTGTTGTGCCAAAAGTTCGTCAAATTTGAGCCGTTGCCATGCAGGCAGCGCGCCATCGGAAAGCTGGTGGATGGTGAAGCTCGGCGGCGGCGAATGCAAAAGGCGCAAGCTTTCGGCAAGGTGCGGCAATTTCAGACGGCCTAATAAAGCATCAGGCAAGGTATCGTGCAGCGGCGTAACGTCCAAGGCCGTCTGAATGATGCGGCGCAAAGTGGGCTGGTTCAAACCGTTTACGGTCGGATAAATCGGCGTAAGGCTTTCCGCCAAACCACTGCTCTCGGCATCACGGATTTTAGGGTGAATCATCTCGTCGCCGTGAAACCCGTGTTTGATTTCGCCCACGGCGCGGATGCGTTTGCCGACCGCCATCTGTTTCTGGTTGCTGGCGTAAAAGTGGATGAAGCGCAGAAAAAGGACACTGCCGGAACCATCGGCGATTTGGATGATCAACTGCTTGCGCGGCTTAAAAGTTACTTCCTGATGGATGACTTCGCCCTCGACCTGACACGGCACGCCAATCGGTGCATCCTTAATCGGCATGATGTGCGTCTCGTCCTCGTAACGCAACGGCAGGTGCAACACCAAATCCCATGCAGTATGGAGGTTAAGTTTATCGAGCTTCTTGGCGGAAACATCGGTGATTTTGAGCTGTTTTTGGGTTTCGGGCGTCATCTTAAAAGGCAGCTGATTGAAAGTTTGCTGTATTTTATCCGAAAACAAAAAGGCCGTCTGAACGCAATGTTTCAGACGGCCTTCAAAGCTGAATACTTGAAACAAATTAATATTTGAAAATACGCCGGCTATCAAATCAACTTCAGCCATTGTTAGGAAACAGCTTTCAAAAAAGAAGGATGTTCAATCCATACTTTTATCAGGAATTTGGCCAATAATGCTCACATACCAAATGATGATCCATTCACTCTAGAAATGCCAATCTAATTTCAGTTTGACTGTCCGCGGTTCGCCATAGAAATTGTTTTGACCTCGCGTACGGTTGTAGTTATTTTCAAAATACGTCCTGTCAGCCAGGTTAGTTCCTATCAGGCTGATTCTGCCGTGCTTGTGGAAGTCATATTGAACAAAGCCATCTATAAGTCCGTAGCCTCCTTGGCGAATATTGTAAAGGCTACTTGTGCGACTTTGCGCGGATATTCCGCCACCCAAGGTCAACTTAGTTTGAGGCAAGCGGTAGCTTGTCCCGAGGCGGAACATATGTACCGGCGTGAAGTTACTGAAGTTATACGGGTCGGCAGTCGTGTTTTTCTCCAACCGCTCCGCATTAACTTCTGCAGCATTTTTATACTTACTTTTGTTATATGTGTAGCCAACAAAAATACGCCAGTTTTCCGACAATTCGCCAGCCAATTCAAGTTCTGCACCACTACTCTTAACCTTACCCACAGGTTTTGCGATGGTTTGGAATGAACCTCCGTTACGACTAGTATCAGGAACAAATCCGAAATCGACAACGGTTCGGTTTTTCTGCTGTAAAACAAATAAGGCAAGCGAAGCATTCAGACGGCCTTGCAAGAACGACCCTTTCCAACCTATTTCATAGTTAGTCCCGATGAGTGGTGAAAGAACGGATTTGCTGGTTACATCAACGTTATCCTGTTGTTTAAAAATCTTAGTATAGCTGGCATACAAGCTTTGTTGTGGCGTCAGGTCGTAGGTAATGCCTGCATATGGCGTAAACCGATGACTTTGCATTTTTGAGGTGTAATGCTCTTTGTCGATTTTATTACTGCTCTCAGTTTGAAATGCCGTAGCAGGCTGGCCGTAGCGTACAGGCATTTCTTTGGCTTGTGTGGTTTCATAACGCGTATAGTGCATACCACCCAAGAGATGCAGACGATTGGTCGCATTAAAGCGGGTACTGAAAGTCAAAGAATGTGTTTTATTCGTGTTAAGGTATTTCGAATAATTGTATAACGCCGGAACATGATCATCTGCAACCTGAACAGTTTTCCACAACGGCGTTTTCAGATATTGGTTTGCCCATTTCAAATTTCCCTCTTCATCCCGCTCCTGTATTTTGTTTCCATTTGCATCCAATTCGTAAACAGGATCTTGCACCATTACGCGCTCACCATTGTCGTTGACTGTCCAGACAGGCTTGCCCTCCGCATCCAACCGGGGAGTATATTTGGTAACATGCGCGCCACTGCATTCCGGCACATAGATCTTGTTATTACCTTTTTCGTTATAAATATGCCAATCTGGTTCGACAATGCCTTTTTCTAAAGGATTACGCTCCGGACCATCGGGATGAATGCCGCAACTGCCTGCACCTGCATAACCTTGAGGACGGACAAAATAACGGTTTTGATAGATTTCTGTATAAGCAGAACGGATTTTTTCATTGTTATACGCATAGCCGACAAAGAAATCATGTTCACGCCCAAGCAGGCGGTAGTTACCTGTCAGATCCAGCTTAAAGCCCCATTGCACATCGTGTTTGGTATAGTGCAACGGCATGAAGTTGTAACGGCGGTTGTATGTGTGGCGAAGATTGTATGCTGAGTCGTATAGACGGTTGGGAAACAGGCCTTCTGCATTGTTAATAATGCCTTGCTTTGCAAGCTCCTTATCAACAAACTCTTTTTTATCTACTTCTACACCCGGATCCTGCCAGTCGTTGCACAGGAAATCCAAACCAATGTCCTGCATACATTGATCAAAACCTGCCCGACGTGCTGCCACCCTTTGGGAGCGATATTGTTCAAAAGCAGATGCATCGAAATGATGGGCAACGTAATCTGCTTTTTTCTCTTCATATGTTTTAGTGACGCCATCACGATATTCTTTTAATTTTGCCAACGCCTTGTCTTTAGGCTCAAAAGGAATAACCTCCCCCTTTTCGGTTAAGAAACCCGTTGCCGCAGATGCTGAAATACCTGCCGCGTGTTCGTTTTTCAGAAAAAATTGTCCGACTTTGGCATCTGAATCGTTACGCGTATAAGAAATTTCGGCATTAAGTTGCCATCCATTGTCAAAGACATGTTTGAAACCGGAAAAAATATTGTATTTATCAGCATTCAGGCGTGACCATGAGGTTTCACCCAAATAAGTATTACGTGGCAATTTCAAAGGATTGTTACAGGCCGGACTGGAGCTGAAGGCCGCAGTTTTTTGATCCTCACAAGGTAAAATCACGCCGGCAAAATCGGGAATGTCTTTATTTTTTTGATAAGTACCGCCCAAAGTCAGCATACTGTTATCACTCAAATCCGTATCGATCACGCCATAAACCATGTCTTTCTTGTTCCATACACCCTCTTTAAAAGAACGGTGATCCTCATGAACACCAACCAGCCTACCGCGTACCGTATGTTCATTATTCAAACTTCCAGATACATCCAAAGCCAAACGCTTGCTGCCCCTATGGTCAGTACTAATTTCACCTGTATGCTTAAACAGAGCTGTTGGCCGCTTACGGATTAAATTAATGGTTCCACCCGGTTCGGAATTGGATTGAGTAAGACCGGTTGCACCTCTGACAACCTCAATGTGATCATAAACAGCCAGGTCTGTACTGGGTGAGACATCGATTTTTGCCGTATAGCCCGAACGTCCAGACACATTAGTAGTAATACCGTCTTCACCAATCTGATCAACATAGAAACCACGAGACAAAAAACGAGTTTGTAGGCCCGAATCGCGAACCACGTTGATTCCCGTAGTGTTTTTCATTGCATCTTCTAAAGAATATATTGCTTTATCATCTAGCTGCCGACGCGTCATTACGCTCACCGACTGCGGCGTATCCTTGCCTGAAATACGCAAGCCAGTCGCCGTTGCCATCGTTCCGATTGTATAAGACTGACTGCGCTCGGTATTCCTTTGTGCCTGCCGTTTGCCACTAACCTTGACTGTATCCATATCTACATGTTCCACTTCTTGATGTCCTGTATCTGCAAAAACAGTTTGGCAAGGCAGCACTAATAACAAACAAATTGTTTTCATTTGAAAATCAGGTTTCACAACTATTTCCTTAATTAATAGAATCTACTTACTGGATAAATTCTAATTCATTGATTTTAAATGGTATATAAACCTATAAAATTAAAAAGATTATCGTAATGATAAACGATATCATTATATACTTATTACATTAATATATGAACTTTTTATTATAGATTTTTCTTATGTCCTAATTTTCAAATAAAAAAAGGCCGTCTGAACACAATGTTTCAGACGGCCTTAATTTAGGTATAACGCGATTAAGCGTTAGCTCCCTGTTGTTCTTGGTAGATTGCTTCGAAGTTGATCGGAGCAAGCAGTACAGGTGGGAAGCCGGCGCGGGTTACGCTGTTGGAAATAGCTTCGCGTGCGTAAGGGAACAGGATGTTCGGACAAGCAACGCCCAGCAGCAGTTGTACGTCTTCTTCAGGAATATTTTCCAAACGGAAGATGCCGCTTTGGGTAACTTCGTTCAAGAACATGGTGCGTTCTTCGTTCAGTTTGGCAGTCACGGTCACGGTAACGTCAACGCTGTAGAAGCCGTCTTCCAGTTTGGTGTTGCCGGTAGAAACGCGCATATCCACTTCAGGCTCGCCTTGTTCCAAGAAGATTTGTGGTGCGTGAGGCACTTCCAAAGACAAGTCTTTTACATACAGACGCTCAACGCTGAATACGGGTTGCAATTCTTCGCTCATTTTATTTTCCTAAGTTAAGGGTTAAGGATTCAGTAATTCGTCCAACTTGCCTTCCTGCTGCAAGCGGTACAAATCAGTAAAGCCACCGACATGGGTGTCGCCGATAAAAATCTGCGGCACGCTGCGCTGGCCGGAAAGCTGCTGCATTTCGGCAAAAACTTCCGGATTGCCGTCGATGCGGATTTCGTTGATTTCTTTCACACCCACCGCCTGCAACAGCCTTTTCGCCATGGTGCAGTACGGGCAATATGGACCGGTATAAACAGTAACGGTTTGCATGATTTCTTCCAAAATACCAATGTTCATGACTATATGGGCATAAGCGTTATTTTACAAGTGTTCCCGCCGTACGGTTGTAAAAAACATTCAGACGGCCTCTTGGCCATAAACATTTGTGCAGATGCGGAAAAACCATAATTAAAGTATGATAAGCGCTTTCGCAGAATGACTTTTGCCATTTGTTTTTTGGAGAAGGACACATCGCAAAAGTTTTTCTATTCAAAATCAGGTATCCCCATGCTTTCAGGAATTCCCATCCCCAAGGACGCCGTGCGTCCGTCCGAAACCGTCCTCGTCAACATCACGCCGCAAGAAACGCGTGTGGCCGTTTTGGAAGAGAACAATATCTGCGAGCTGCACATCGAGCGCAACAGCGGCCACAGCTTGGTCGGCAATATTTATTTGGGCGTCGTCAAACGCGTCCTTCCCGGCATGCAAAGCGCGTTCATCGATATCGGCTTGGAACGCGCCGCGTTTCTGCATATCGTCGACGTCCTCGAACAACGCCGCAATCCGGACGAAACCCAACGCATCGAACACATGCTCTTTGAAGGCCAGTCTGTCTTGGTTCAGGTCATTAAAGACCCCATCAACACCAAAGGCGCGCGCCTGTCCACCCAAATCTCACTGGCCGGCCGTTTCCTCGTCCATCTTCCGCAAGAAGACCACATCGGCATTTCCCAACGCATTGAAGACGATGCCGAACGCAGCAGTTTGAGGGAGCGTCTCAACAACCTGCTGCCCGAAAACGCCTGCCACGGCTATATTATCCGCACTAATGCTGAAAACGCCTCCGATGACCAACTGCAATCAGACATCAACTATCTGACCAAAGTGTGGGAACACATTCAAAAACAGGCAAAAATTCAGCCGCCCGAAACCCTGCTCTATCAAGATTTGCCATTAAGCCTGCGCGTATTACGAGATATGTTCAGCCTCGATACGCACAAAATCCTGGTCGATTCCACCGAAAACCACCGCCGCATGACCCAGTTTGCCGAACAATACGTTCAAGGTGCATTGGGCAGAATCGAGCTGTTCAAAGGCGAACGCCCCCTATTTGAAACCCACAACATCGAGCAGGAAATCGCCCGCGCCCTGCAACCGCGCGTCAATCTCAACTTCGGCAGCTACCTCATCATCGAGTCCACCGAAGCCATGACCACCATCGATGTCAACACCGGCGGCTTTGTCGGAGCGCGCAATTTTGATGAAACCATCTTCCGCACCAACCTCGAAGCCTGCCACACCATCGCCCGTGAACTTCGCCTGCGTAATCTCGGCGGCATCATCATCATCGACTTCATCGATATGGCGCAGGAAATCCACCGCGAAGCCGTCCTGCAAGAGCTTGCCAAAGCCCTCAGTTTCGACCGCACCCGCGTCACCCTCAACGGCTTTACCAGTCTGGGCCTTGTCGAACTGACCCGCAAACGTTCGCGCGAAAACTTAAGCCAAATCCTCTGCGAACCCTGCCCTTCCTGCCAAGGCCGGGGCCGTCTGAAAACGCCGCAAACCGTGTGCTACGAAATCCAACGTGAAATCGTCCGCGAAGCGCGCCGCTACGATGTCCAAGCCTTCCGCATTTTGGCCGCTCCGAATGTCATCGACTTGTTCCTAGACGAAGAATCACAATCGCTGGCGATGTTGATAGACTTTATCGGCAAGCCGATTTCACTGGCAGTCGAAACCGCCTACACGCAGGAACAATACGATATTGTGTTGCTGTAAAAATAAAAGGCCGTCTGAAAACTTTTCAGACGGCCTTCTTGTTTGAGCAAATAAAGATTACGGTTTCACTACTTTACCGTTGATTTTGACGGAAGTCAGTTTCAGGTTGTAGGTTTTGCCGTCATCGGTATAGCTGATTTGCGCAGGGATATTGTCGATATCGGAAGCAAAAGAGTAAGTCACGGTATCGTCGCCGCGGCGGACGCGATATTTGCTCACAGGCGTTGTACCGCCGTTCAGCTTATAGCTTTCGCTGCCGATTTTGTTCATGCTGCCGACGGTGTACAGTTTTTTACCGTTGGTAATTTTCAAACCTGACGGCAGGCGCACGTCATTGGCGGCCAGTTGCCATGCCAAAGTGAACAAGTCCATGGCTGGGCCGGATTTTTCGGTTTTCAAATCACCTGCTTTACCATAAGTGATGTTGCCGCCGGAGAATTTGGCCTCGGCATACACTTTGCCGCCGCGCACATCTTTGTAGTAAGACGGATTCAAGGTCGTGCCGTTGATGCTGCCGCCTGATTCAAAGCGGATATTGTAAAGCGGTACTTTGATGGTAGAGACGATTTTGTATTGGCTGCCGCTGCGTGTGAAGGTCATGGTCGCAGGAATACCGTAGCTGCCTGAGTATTGCAAAACGGCAGATTGTGGCAATTCAGCGGCTTGTGCGCCGATGGAGGCAGTGAGCAGGGAAAGTGTCAGCAGGGTTGTTTTAATCGGATTCATGATGTTTTCCTTGTGTGTATCGTGTTTTAATTAAGCCAACAGGCTTTGACCGGCGGCATTGCGTTGTGCATTCAAAACGCGGTTGCCTTCGATTTTCAGACGGCCTGCAACGAAATCAGCAACGGCTTGTGGGAAAAGCTGGTGTTCAACCGTCAGCACGCGTGCGGCAACATCGTCAGCGGTATCGCCGTCCAAAATAGGAACAATGCCTTGTGAAATAATCGGGCCGCAATCCAGCTCGGGCGTCACGAAATGGATGGTGCAGCCTGCCACTCGGCAACCTGCTTCCAATGCGCGTTCGTGGGTATGCAGACCTGTGAAAGAAGGCAGGATGGACGGATGGATATTGATCAGGCGGTTTTCATAATGTGCGCAGAACTCCGGAGTCAAAATGCGCATAAAGCCCGCCAATACAACCAAATCGGGCTGATAGGCATCGATTTTCTCCATCATGGCCTGATCAAATGTCAGACGCGAGTCGAAGTTTTTATGGTTCAAACTGTCAGTGGCAATACCGCGTTCTGCCGCCCATGCCAATCCGGCTGCGGTCTCGCTGTTGCTCAATACGGCTGCAATATTGGCATCGGGAATATTGGCATTCACAATCGCCTGCATATTGCTGCCGCGTCCGGAAATAAGGATGACGATATTTTTCATCATAATTCCTTGTTGGTTTGGAACAAAGGCCGTCTGAAACGGAATTTTTCAGACGGCCTTTTATCCGTTGTTTAAGGGCGTAAGCCTTGATTCGGATTATTGAACTTTTTGTACGTCAACTTGTACAGGTTGTTGCGCAGCAGCATCAGGCGCGCCGACTTTAACCAGTTTCACGTCAAATACCAAAGTAGCGTTCGGGCCGATTTTATCACCGGCACCCACTTCGCGGTAAGCCAATTTGGCAGGGATGTAGAATGTTGCTTCGCCGCCTTCTTTCAAGAGTTGGATACCTTCAGTCCAACCTGGAATCACTTGGCTTACAGGGAAGCTTACTGGGCCGCCGTTGGCTTTGCTGCTGTCAAATACGGTACCATCAATCAGACGGCCTTCGTATTCAACGGTAACCATGTCGTCTTTAGTCGGTTTTTTACCTTCGCCTTCTTTGGTGATTTTGTATTGCAGACCGGAAGCACTGGTTTTCACGCCTTCTTTAGTCGCGTTTTCTTTCAAGAACGCTTCGCCTTTTTCCAAGTTTACTTTGGCATCTTCAGCACGTTTGGCAGTAGCTTTTTCTTGTTGCTCTTGCAGGAACTTCATCATCACTTCCTGAGCTTGGGCTTCAGTCATTTTAACTTCTTTGCCTTCAAACATGGCTTCCATGGCTTCGGTGAAGACTTTCAAATCGATTTCTGTGCCTTGGTCTTTCATTTGTTTCAATGAACGGCCGATGTCCACACCCATTGCGTAGCTGGCTTGTTGGGCAGTAGAACCGATGGCGGAAGCATCTGCAGTCGCATTTGAAGCTGCAGAAGCAGCAGGAGCATCTTTGGCGGCAGTGTCTTTTTGGTTGCAAGCAGTCAGTGCCAACAAAGCAGACAAAGCCAATGCGCTGAATTTGAAAGTTTTGTTCATGATTATGTCTTTTCCGGAAAGGTCAAAAAAGGGGATTATAGCTGAGTTTGATTGAAATGGAATCAAGGTGGATTAAAATTTGTAAAGGCTCTTATCAAAAACATTAAGGCCGTCTGAAAACAAGTTTCAGACGGCCTACTCTTAACTATCGGTCAAACGATTAATACCAGCCGCGCAGTTTCATTGCCTTTTCAACACGACGGATACTCATCATGTAAGAAGCGGTACGCAGGTCAACATCGTATTCTTGAGCCAAGTTCCAAATATCGCGGAACGCACGGCGCAGGACAACGGTTTCTTTCTCTTGAACTTCGTCAAACTCCCAGTAGTAGCCTTGCAGGTTTTGTACCCATTCAAAATAGGATACAACCACGCCGCCGCAGTTTGCCAAAATATCAGGAACAACCAATACGCCGTTTTGACGCAGGATAACGTCGGCTTCAGGAGTAGTCGGACCGTTTGCACCTTCAACCACGATTTTCGCGCGGACTTTACCGGCATTTTCAGAAGTCAGTTGGTTTTCCAGTGCGCAAGGAGCGAGGACGTCCACATCCAGAGCCAAAAGTTCGGCATTGCTGATTTCTTTGCCGTAGCCTGCTTCATTGGTGATGAAACCTTTGGTTTGGAATTCTTTGATGATTGCTTCCATATCCAAGCCGTTTTCGTTGTAAATGGCAACGTCAACAGTAGATACGGCAACGATTTTCGCACCGGCTTTGTGTGCATAGTAACCGGTGTGGTAGCCCACATTACCGAAACCTTGAATGGCGTAAGTGGCACCCTTCACGTCTTTGCCCAGTTTTTCCAAAGCTTGGACGGCGGCGAAGTTTACGCCGTAACCGGTGGCCTCAGTACGCGCCAAGGAGCCGCCAAACTCAACCGGTTTGCCGGTAAATACGCCCGGTGCGGAATGTTTCACCACGTTTTCATAGGCATCAACCATCCAAGACATGATTTTGCCGTTGGTGTTCACATCAGGGGCAGGAATATCGATTTTCTCGCCGATCAGCGGAGAAATGGCTTCGGAATAAGCGCGAGCAATGCGTTCCAATTCCGCTTCGGAATAGTTACGCGGATCCAAAGTAATACCGCCTTTACCGCCGCCGTAAGGAATACCGGCCACGCAGCATTTGATGGTCATCCAAATAGACAGTGCTTTGACTTCGTCCAGATTTACATTGGGATGGAAGCGCACGCCGCCTTTGTAAGGGCCGACGGCATTATTGTGTTGTGAACGGTAGCCGGTGAAATTTTCTACTGTACCGTTGTCGAGTTTGACAGGGAAGTTGACTTCCAAAACACGTTGCGGCTTTTTCAAGATTTCAAATACTGCTGGGTCGGCATTCAGGCGATCGCAGGCAATTTTCACTTGTTTTTGTGCAATTTCAAACGGATTCAGTGTTTCTTTAACAGCAGATGCGGACATGTATTTTTCCTTTTCATACACATGATTAGACGAGAGCCATACTTGTTACTATATACAAAAACAGGAAAAAATGTAATAGCATGTAGTCGATAAAAAGCAAATCCATTCATTTATATATGAATTTAGTTTGAGGCCGTCTGAAAATATCGGCACACTAGCCGGAAATTTTTCAGACAGCCTAGTACAAATGCTCATCAAACCATTCAAAAAAGTACACAAACCCTTTGTTTTTTAATGCCTACTAAACCGCCCTTTTTGTTGACAAAATCCTTTCCACATTGCCAACAGACTGACAGACTTAGACCAGCGAAAATTGTTAACAATTTAAACAAATATCCCTTTAAAGAATCAGCAAAACATCGGCAAATCAGGCAAACAATGTTAAAATAACCACTTAAATAATATGACAGAAAGCTACTCAATGACCACTGCTGCTTTAGAACATGTTCAAGCCGTTGCCTTTGATTTGGACGGTACCTTATGTGATTCCGTTCCCGATTTAGCCGCAGCAGCCCAAGCCATGTGTGCGCACTTGGGTTTACCTGTTTTGCCCACCCAAACGGTTGAAAGTTATGTCGGCGACGGCATCAGCAAGTTGATTCATCGCGTCATTAGCAATGATCGTGAAAAAGAAGCCGATCCTGAAATCTGGGAAAAAGGCTTTGTGTTCTTTATGAAATATTATCGCGAACACTTAAGCGACTTTACCCGCCCCTACCCTGAAACCGAAGCCGGTCTCGGCCTGCTCAAGTCCTTGGGTATTCCATTGGTTGTTATTACCAATAAAAATGAAATTCTGGCTGCTGAGTTGCTGAAACAGCTCAATCTCGACGGCTATTTCAGCTTGGTTCTCGGCGGAGACAGCCTGACTGAGAAAAAACCCAGCCCATTGCCGCTTCAACATGCGGCCGAAGTTTTGGGCATCGACGTTGCCAATATGCTGATGGTGGGCGACTCCAAAAATGACATTATTGCCGCCAAAGCGGCCGGTTGCTTCAGCGTCGGCGTAACATTCGGCTACGGCGACATGACCTTGCTCTCCCAAGACAAAGCGACTAAACCTGATTTGTTGATTCGCGCGCTGCCTGAAATCTACGAAAATCTGCAACCGCAAAAAAACAAAGACGAAGAATAATTCGGCTTTATTTTTAGACGGCCTTTTCGGTGCTTTCACCTAATCAGGCCGTCTGAAATGTAATTCAATGTAGTTAAAATCCCGCCCCTTCCATATCCCCATGAAACCTCCCAAAACCTTACGCGCCCGCGCCTTGGATATTCTTTCCCGTCAGGAAGTCAGCCGTGTCGGCTTGAAACGCAAACTGGCTCCCCACGCTGAAAGCGAAGAAGAATTGGAAAAGATTTTGGATGAATTTGCCGAACGAAATTGGCAATCCGACCAGCGTTACGCAGAAGCCTATATTCACAGCAAGAGCAACCGTTACGGCACGCTCCGCCTCAAGCAAGCCTTGGCGCAACAAGGTATCGATGCAGACGACTGTCGGGAATTCTTACCCGATAGGGAGGACGAGCTGCAAACCGCCATTTCCGTCTTGCGTAAAAAATTCAAGCAAGAAGCTCAAGATTTGAAAGAAAAACAAAAACAAGCGCGTTTCCTTGCCTATCGCGGCTTTGGTGCCGACACCATTCAGACGGCCTTAAAAACGGCGTGGAATGAAGAAGACTCCTATCAATAATCATTCCCACTTGAATCTTTGCTTCTATCGGCGTACCCTTACGCTTTTATTCAATAATTCAATCAGAGCTTCATTATGTCCGACAAACCGCACGATACACCTAATCCCCTACTCGAAGATGAACGCAAAAACCCTGTTTACCGCTTGGGTCAGGCAGTAGCCGGATTCATGTTGCTGGTTTGGGCCGGCGTTTTGGCCTTGGTTTTCTTCTTGGTTTTCCGTTTTTGGTTGAATTAAACCTAATCCGATTACAAAAAAGCCATAAACCCTCTTAAAAAAGCCAACAGCTTTTATTTGTAAACATCAAAAAGGCCGTCTGAAAATACTTTCAGACGGCCTTTGCTTATAACGAGATTATCCTCGAATCACTTTACGGATATTCGGATTGGCATGCATTGCATGAATAATCTGATTAACCTGATCCAAGTCTTTGACTTTAATTGTGAATTTAAATTCTACAAAACCTTCCGTTCCTGCTTGCGCTTTGGTTGGCGTATCGACAGATTCGATATCCGCACCGGAATTGGAAATCGCTTGCGCCATTGAGGCCAACAAACCATGCGCATCTTCGGATTTAACGTTGAGGATGGTGCGGTACGTTTGATTGCGCAAACTGTCCCAACCCGCATCCAGTTGCTCTTCCGGATCAGCTTTGACCAAAGTTTGACAGGTATCACGGTGGATAATCATACCCTTGTCTTTGACCAATAATGCGCGGATCGCATCGCCGGGAATCGGATGACAACATTCGGCAAAATGAATCCGGCCGGTTTCCTGATCGTTGACTTTGATCGGGCTGAGTTTGACCTCGCTGCCAAAATGTTGGCCTGCCAACTCGGCAATGTGCATGGCAACGTGTACCGGCAAAGTATGCCCCATACCGACATTGTAGAGAACCTCTTCAAACGAGGTTTGTTTGGTATTCAAATCGGCAAGGTATTTTTCTTTGAGGTCGTCTGAAAGCAGGATGTCTTTAGGCAACAGGCTGGATAAAGCTTTTTGCAGCAGGTTCTCACCCAAAACAACGGCATCGTGACGATTCAGATTTTTAATGTATTGACGGATGGCGCTGCGCGCACGGCTGGAAACGGCAAAGTTCAACCATGCCACATTAGGCTTGGCGTGTTCGGAAGTAATGATTTCTACCGTATCACCGGTTTTCAGCTTGGTGCGCAACGGCATCATGACGTTATTGATACGCGCGGCAACGGTTTTATGGCCGATGTTGGTGTGCACAGCATAGGCAAAGTCAATCGGCGTTGCACCCTTAGGCAAGGTTAAAATATCGCCTTTCGGAGTAACGATATAGACTTCATTGGGGAACAAATCGACTTTGACATGCTCCAAAAACTCGATGGCATTTGAGCTGCTGGCTTGCAGGTCAAGAATATTTTTCATCCATCGGTTCATATGGAGGACGGCTTGGTCCGGAGTATTTTCACCGGATTTATAAATCCAATGGCCGGCAATACCGCCCTCGGCTACGGCATCCATTTCACGCGTACGGATTTGCACTTCGATCGGCAAACCGTAAGGGCCGACCAAGGTTGTGTGCAGGCTTTGATAACCGTTACTTTTCGGAATGGCGATATAGTCTTTGAAACGGCCAGGTTTGGGGTGGTATAAATTATGCAATGCACCCAACGCGGCATAACAGGCAGGAATATTGTTTACAATGACCCGAAAGCCGTAGATATCCATTACTTCGGCAAAACGCAGTTTTTTAGCCAGCATTTTTTGATGGATGCTGTATAAGTTTTTCTCGCGGCCTTTGATTTTGGCTTCAATATTGACACCCACCAAACGCTGACTGAATGCACGCAGCACTTTGCCGACAACATCGCGACGGTTTTTGCGGCTGTTGTCCATGGCTTTTTTCAGGGTTTCGTAGCGTCTTGGGTGGAGGTTTTGGAACGATAAGTCTTGAAGCTCTTGATACGCATTGTTCAGGCCAATGCGATTGGCGATTTGAGCATAGATTTCGAGGGTTTCTTTGGCGATGCGACGGCGTTTTTCCGGACGCATAGAGCCAAGGGTACGCATATTGTGCAATCGGTCGGCAAGTTTGACGACGATGACGCGCACGTCTTTAGTCATGGCGAGGATAAGCTTGCGGAAACTTTCCGCCTGATGCTCGGCATGATCTTCAAATTTGAGTTTTTCCAGCTTGGAAAGGCCGTCTACCATTTCGGCAATGGTATTGCCGAATTCTGCCGCCATTTCGACTTTGGTTACACCCGTATCTTCCAATACATCGTGCATAACGCCTGCGCAGAGGCCTTGAACATCCATGTGCCAAATCGCAAGCTGCGTGGCAACGGCAAGGGGATGGGTGATGTAGGGTTCGCCGCTTTTACGGGTTTGTCCGTCATGGGCGTGGAAAGCGTAGGCAACGGCTCTTTCAAGCTCGGCCTGCTCATTGGTATTGAGATAGGATGCGGTGCGAAACAAAAGCTCGCGCGCTTCTGCTGTCAACGGATCATAGGGGGCGGTAGGCAGTGGGGCTGGCATTTTCAGACGGCCTTTTATGGCTATTTTTAAGCCGTCAGACTGTATCGGTTGTGATATCGCACCGATACAGTCCGCGCGACGGTTTTATCGGTTTGCCGGTTGGTTTATTTGTTGCGGGTCAGCAGCTCGGTTCCGATTTGTCCGGCTGCGATTTCACGCAGGGCGGTAACGGTTGGTTTGTTGTTGCGGATGTCGTCAACCAAAGGCGTGTTGCCGTTTTCGAGCTGGCGTGCGCGACGGGCGGCAACGAGGGTAAGGTCGAAGTGGTTAGGGATTTTACCTGTGCAGTCTTCAGTAGTAATACGGGCCATGTTTGCTTGCTTTCTTTCTATGTTTCAAATAAACGGTTATTTTCGCTGTTTTTTAGGAATTTTCCAACAGGTTTGAAATAAATCCCTGTTGAGAGGATTTTTTCAGACGGCCTGCTTTAATAATGTGGAATAAATCGGCTTCGGCACGATCCAAATCGTCATTCACGACAACGTAATCGAACAAAACGGATTGCTCAATCTCATGACGGGCTTTTGAAAGGCGTGTTTGAATAACTTCTTCGCTGTCTGTACCACGGCCGATCAAACGTTGCGCTAAAACTTCAAAGGAAGGCGGCAGGATAAAAATACTGCTGGCTTCAGGCAACGATTTACGCACTTGCGCCGCACCTTGCACATCGATTTCCAAAATTACGTCATAGCCCTCTTCGCTCAATGAATTCACGCCGGCGATGCTGGTGCCGTAATAATTGCCGAACACATTGGCGTGTTCCAAAAAGGCTCTTTGCTCAATCAGTGATTCAAATTCTTCTTTGGGAACAAAGTGGTAATGCACACCATGTACCTCACCCTCACGCGGCTGGCGCGTAGTATGAGAAATGGAAACACGGATATCGTCATGATTTTTCAACAGGCGCGACACCAAAGTCGTTTTGCCTGTGCCCGAAGCGGCGGAAATGATGAAAATATTGCCTTTTTTGTGATTTTGCATGGTAATTCAGCCGATGGTATGTACCTGTAAATTATAACACAACACAATGTTTCTCGGAATTTCAGACGGCCTGTTGCAAAATTTGGCTATTGTATCGATTAATTTGGCAAGTTTGCATATGACCGCTACAATGGCGTGTTAAAAACTTTTTGATTTCGGAATATCGAAATGTTGATTCATCCTGAAGTAATGGGCGTAGAAGCTTTGGCGGACAAAATCCGTAAAATTGAAAACTGGCCGCAAAAAGGGATTTTGTTTCATGACATTACTCCCGTTTTGCAAAGCGCAGAATATTTCCGCCTGCTGGTTGATTTGCTGGTTTATCGCTATATGGGGCAAAAAGTTGACGTTGTGGCAGGCTTGGACGCGCGCGGTTTCATCATTGGCGCGGCTTTGGCCTATCAACTGAATGTCGGCTTCGTTCCCATTCGTAAAAAAGGTAAACTGCCGTTTGATACGGTTTCTCAAAGTTATGCTTTGGAATATGGCGAAGCAACGGTAGAAATCCATACCGATGCCATCAAACCGGGCGCACGCGTTTTGTTGGTAGATGATTTGGTGGCGACCGGCGGCACCATGCTGGCAGGCGTCGAGCTGATCCGCAAACTGGGCGGCGAAGTAATCGAAACAGCTGCTATTTTGGAGTTTACCGATTTGGACGGCGGCAAAAAAATCCGCGAAAGCGGCGCGCCGTTATTTACCCTGTGCCAAAACAAAGGCTGTATGTAACACACAAAAAACCGCAAGCCGATCAGCCTGCGGTTTTTTATTGTTAAAATTATTCGAGAACGTATCCGTCTGTATCCCAAAAGGTTTTTTTCACCAACTGGTCGTCTTTATAAACCAACTCGGATTTCTTCGCACCATCATCATACCAGTCCAAAATGATGCCGCTGCGTTTGCCGTTGCGAATGCTCAATTCAGACACAACGCGGCCATTTTCATCCCAACTGATAATTTCCGTCGGTTTGTCATTGCTCATCATCATTTCGGTTTTCGGGCTGCCGTCTGAATACCATTGCTTCCAATAGCCATTGGCTTTATCGTGCTTAAATTGAATTTCGCTTTCTTTCACACCGTTTCGGTAATAGCGGGAACCCACACCCTCACTCAGTCCATTTTGATAGGGCATCACCGCAGATTTTTTGCCGTTTGGATACCAGTTAATCCACTCACCGTGCGGCTTACCGTTGCGATAGCTGCCAACCATCTTTTTCTGCCCGTTAAAATGCCACAGGGTCAGCGTGCCATTATCCAGAGCCGGCACAAAAACCTTAATCTGACCAGCAGGTATCTCGTACGGATCAGAATATTTTTTCATTGATGGATAGTAAAAATCCTGAACCTGCGCCTTGCCTGCCGCAATTTTGTATTGGCGGACATAAGCAACCGAAGGCATGGTTGCCGTCAGTTTACCGTTTTGATTGAAATAAACGGTATATTGCTGGGCAAAAGCGACAACGGGCGTACTGAATAAAACAGCAGCCAACAGGCCTGATTTTAAACAATTATTCATAATATTGGGTTTGGCAGTATATGTTCTACAAAAAGTCAGTAATAAAAATCTACCGGCATTTAAATCTATGACAAATATTATAAGCCATAGTTTCAAACCCTGCTTGGATTTCACAGCCGACATATCATAGGCGTTTGTATTTTCTTAAAACATTAAAGACATTACAAAATAGAGGCCGTCTGAATTTTTTTCAGACGGCCTCTATTTCAATTACATTAAAACAATTTATTCTTCACCCAACAATTGCTCACGGGTCAACAAGAATACAAACCCATCGCCACCGCTGGTTTCCAACCAAGTAAACGGTAATTCGGGATAAGCCGCTTCCAATACTTCACGATTGTGACCGATTTCAACCAGCAATACACCTTTTGGATTCAAATATTTCGCCGCTTGCAGAATGATTTGACGTGTAGCGTCCAAACCATCTTCGCCACTACCCAAAGCCAATTCCGGCTCGTGCAGGTATTCATCAGGCAACGCTTCCACTGATTCCGCGTCGACATAAGGCGGATTGGAAACAATTAAGTCGTAGGTTTCATCCAAACCTTCGAATAAATCGGTATGCACCAAGCTGATGCGGTCTTCCAAACCATAATCTTCAATATTGATGGCGGCTACTTCCAGCGCATCCAAGCTTAAATCAACGGCATCGATTTGTGCATCAGGATAGTGGTGCGCCATTTGAATGGCCAAACAGCCGCTACCGGTACACAAATCCAAAGCTCGATGCACCAACTCATCATGTTCAATCCAAGGACGGATATCGTCGCCCAGCAATTCGTAAATGAAAGAACGAGGCACGATAACGCGCTCATCAACATAAAAATCAAACTCGCCCTGCCATGCCTGATGCGTCAGATACGCGGCAGGAATATACTCCACTGCGCGGCGTTCGAGAATGGACAACACCTCTTCCTTCTCACTTTGCAACAATTTAGCATCCAAATAAGGTTCCAACGTATCCAAAGGCAGATTCAAAGTGTGCAAAATCAGATAGGCTGCCTCGTCATGGGCATTATCGCTTCCGTGTCCGAAAAACAGTCCGGCATCGTTAAAACGGCTGACGGCGAAACGCAGCAAATCGCGAACAGTGGTCAGCTCTTGAGCAGCTTGATTGAACATAATGTTTTGTCTTGTCAATTTAAGAATGTTGAAATTATAACAGAAAGGCCGTCTGAAAACTTTTCAGACGGCCTTCGATTTAATTCAGCTTAAGATTATTTATCGCGGCTGAATACGATTTTGGTAGCTTGGATAGCAACGCAGACAGCACCACCGATAAAGATCAAGTCAGCAGCAGTACGAACCCAACGCAGGGTATCCAGAATTTCCATTTGCAGGAATTCTTCACTACGTGCATACCACAGACCATGAGTGATAGAAGCGTAAGCTTGAATCACGCCGACCGGCAACAGGCTGATGGCAATCATACCGACCAGACCGCCGTTCAGCAGCCAGAAGCCCCAAGTCATCAGTTTGTCGTCAAATTGAACATTAGGTTTCAGGTAACGTGCAACCAGCAATACAAAGCCCAGAGCCAAGAAACCGTACACACCGAACAGAGCCGCGTGAGCGTGAACTGCAGTAGTGTTCAGACCTTGGATGTAGAACAGGGAAATCGGCGGGTTAATCAGGAAGCCGAATACGCCGGCACCGATCATGTTCCAGAAGGCAACTGCTACGAAGCACATCAGAGGCCAACGCAGACGTTTCGCCCAGTCGGACAGGTGTTGGTAAGACCAGTGTTCGTAAGCTTCACGACCCAGCAGAATCAAAGGTACAACTTCCAAAGCAGAGAAACATGCACCGATTGCCATAGAGGCAGAGGTAGAGCCAGAGAAGTACAAGTGGTGCAATGTACCTGGAATACCACCCAACATGAAGATTGCAGCAGCGGCCAGAGTAGAAGCAGTAGCAGTACTACGGCGAACAAAGCCCATGTTGTAGAAGATGAATGCGAAGGCAGCAGTAGCGAACACTTCGAAGAAGCCTTCTACCCACAGGTGAACCACCCACCAACGCCAGTATTCCATCACAGCGATTGGAGATTTCTCACCGTAGAACAGGCCAGGAGCGTAGAACACACCCACACCAACCATAGAAGCTACAAAGATAGCCAACAGGTTTTTGTCTGTACCTTTTTCTTTAAAGGCAGAAATGGTGCAACGCAACATCAAGAACAGCCACAACAGCAAGCCGACCATCAGCAGAAGTTGCCAGAAGCGACCCAAATCCAAGTATTCGTAACCTTGGTGACCGAACCAGAAGTTCAGCTCAGGCGGAATGATGTGAGTCAAAGCAAAGAAGTTACCTGCGTAAGAACCGCCGACTACGATGAACAGGGCGATGTACAGGAAGTTCACACCGGCACGTTGGAATTTAGGATCTTTACCGCCGTTCACAATCGGAGCCAAGAACAGACCTGCTGTCAGGAAGCCGGTTGCAATCCAGAAAATAGCGGATTGGATGTGCCAAGTACGGGTCAGCGCATATGGGAACCAGTCGGCCATTTCAAAGCCCAGTGCGGTATCGATACCGTAGAAGCCTTGACCTTCGACAGTATAGTGAGCGGTCAAACCACCCAACAGTACTTGTACGACAAACAGCGCAACAGTCAGGAATACATATTTGCCCAACGCTTTTTGAGAAGGAGTCAGTTGTACTTTAGAGATAGGATCTTCAGTAGGTACTTCAACCTCTTCATGTTTGGTCAAGAAAGAGTAACCCCACATCAGCAAGCCGATACCCATCAGCAACAATACCACGCTGGTGAAAGACCACATGTAGTTTTCAGTAGTCGGTACGTTGTTGATCAAAGGCTCGTGCGGCCAGTTGTTAGTGTAAGTGAAGTTCTCGTCAGGACGGTTGGCCGAAGCAGACCAAGAAGTCCAGAAGAAGAAGTTGAACAGTTTTTCACGCGCTTCTTGGCTTGGCAATGTGTTGTTTTTCATTGCAAAGTGTTCGCGAGTGGTTTGGAACTTAGGATCGTCGCTGTACACGCCGTGATAGTAAGGCAGAATACTTTCGATCGCTTTCACGCGGGTATCGCTGATAACGACAGAACCGTCTTCCTTAATACGGCTTTGGTTGCGGTATTCGTTAGCCAAACGGGTTTTCAGAACAGCTTGTTCCTCAGGAGAAACTTCGTCAAATTTTTTGCCGTAAGTTTCTTGCGCAGTCAGATCCAACCATGCAACCAGCTCGCGATGCAGCCAGTCGGCAGTCCAGTCCGGAGCTTGGTATGCACCGTGACCCAATACAGAGCCAACTTCCATACCGCCGGTAGTTTGCCATGCAGATTGACCTGCCAAAATATCGTCTTTGGTCATCAGGACTTTGCCGGATGCAGAAACGACTTGTTCAGGGTATGGCGGAGCCTTTTTATAGACCTCGCTACCCATATAACCAAGAATGGTAAAGCATACTGCCAGTACGGCAAACAGCAAGTACCAAAGCTTCTTGTACTGTCCCATTTTGAGTACTCCTTGATTTTGGTAAAAAGTGGTTGGGTATTAATTCATCAAATATGAATGTTAAAGATTGTATCACGGTTTTAAAAGTAAAGAAATATTTTGTCAATAATATTCCTTTAAAACCATTAACTTATATGATATTGATTCCCATTTTCCTGTACAAACCCTCCTTTATCGTATTTTGTGTTAAGTTTCCGCTAACATTTTCACACAAAATTAAACTTTTCGATGTATTTTTTTATACTTCTAAAGGAGTATTTAGGGATTAAAAGATTCATATTCCCTGAACAATTTGATTTACATCAAAATAAGACCAAACAAGCACCTACATAATCATACAAAACTTCAAACCATCCTATCAGGATTCTTAACTTTTCTTACTATAAGGAAACTTTAAACATGAAACGCCAAACCTTAGCCGCACTTATCGCTTCTGTATTTGCATTGGCCGCATGCGGCGAGCAAGCTGCTAAACCTGCTGAAACTCCAGCTGCTACCGCTTCTGCTGAGGCTCCTGCTGCTTCCGACTCACAAGCTGCTGCAGAGACTCCTTCTTCAGAACTGCCTGTAATCGATGCTATCATGACTCACGCTCCGGAAGTTCCACCTCCAACTGATCGCGACCATCCGGCTAAAGTACGCGTTAAAATGGAAACCGTTGAAAAAACCATGACCATGGAAGACGGTGTTGAGTACCACTACTGGACATTCAACGGCGACGTTCCAGGTCAAATGATCCGTGTACGCGAAGGCGATACTGTTGAAGTTGAATTCTCTAACAATCCTTCTTCTACCGTTCCTCACAACGTTGACTTCCACGCTGCTACCGGTCAAGGCGGTGGTGCAGAAGCTTCCTTCACTGCCCCAGGCCACACTTCTACTTTCAGCTTTAAAGCACTGCAAGCCGGTTTGTACATCTACCACTGTGCCGTTGCTCCTGTAGGTATGCACATCGCCAACGGTATGTACGGTTTGATCTTGGTTGAACCTAAAGAAGGCCTGCCTAAAGTAGATAAAGAGTTCTACATCGTACAAGGCGACTTCTATACTAAAGGTAAAAAAGGCGCTCAAGGCCTGCAACCTTTCGATATGGATAAAGCAATTGCCGAACAACCTGAATACGTCGTATTCAACGGTCACGTAGGCTCTATCGCCGGTGATAACGCTCTGAAAGCTAAAGCTGGTGAAACTGTTCGTATGTACGTTGGTAACGGTGGTCCTAACTTGGTATCTTCTTTCCACGTTATCGGCGAAATCTTCGACAAAGTATATGTTGAAGGTGGTAAACTGATTAACGAAAACGTACAAAGTACAATTGTTCCTGCCGGTGGTGCCGCTATCGTTGAATTCAAAGTCGACATTCCAGGCAGCTACACTTTGGTTGACCACTCTATCTTCCGTGCGTTCAACAAAGGTGCTTTGGGTCAATTGAAAGTTGAAGGTGATGAAAACCCTGAAATCATGACCAAAAAACTGAGCGACACCGTTTACCACCCTGCCGGTGCTGCTGCTTCTGCCCCAGCCACTGCGTCTGCCGCACCTGCTGCTTCTGAAGCCGCTAAATAATCCCTCGGTTTAATACGCCAAGCCACTGCTACTCTTCTCTTAGAGTCGCAGTGGCTTCCATCACAATTAATCTTCCTATTCAATCAGACAGATTGATTTTTCAGACGGCCTTGTTATGATTAGGCTATCTTAAAAATAAATTTTCTGTTTCAATCGATAATAAGGGCGTACCATGAAACTCATACGACTCCTCCTCTTAGGCAGTGCCTTAATCTGCGGCAATACATTTGCAGCCGAAATGGTAAAAATCGAAGGAGGCAGCTATCGCCCTCTCTATCTTAAAAAAGAGACTTCCCTTATTAAAGTCAAGCCCTTCCAACTTGATAAATATCCTGTAACCAATGCCGAATTCGCCGAATTTTTGAAAACACATCCACAATGGCAAAAAGACAAAATCAGCTCTAAACAAGCTGAAAAAGCTTACCTGAAACATTGGGTAAAAAACGGCAGCAACAGTTATGCGCCTAAAGCCAGCGAACTCAAACATCCGGTAACTAATGTTTCATGGTTTGCCGCCAATGCCTACTGCGTTTCCAAAGGCAAACGCCTGCCGACTATTGACGAGTGGGAATTTGCAGGCTTGGCTTCTACCACTCAAAAAGATGGCTCTGCCGAACCCGGCTACAACCGCACCATCTTGGATTGGTATGCAGACGGCGGCCGAAACGGCCTGCACGACATCGGTAAAAACAAACCCAACTACTGGGGCGTATACGATATGCACGGCCTGATTTGGGAATGGACTGAAGACTTCAACAGCAGCCAACTCTCTGCCGGCTCGTCCAACACACAAATGTTCTGTAGCGGCGCATCCGTAGGCTCAAGCGACCCGTCCAACTATGCGGCATTCTTACGCTACGGCATCCGCACCAGCCTACAGTCCAAATATGTTTTAAATAACTTGGGCTTCCGCTGTGCGAGCAAATAAAGTTTAGTTTTTTATCACCAAAGCAGCTTTGGCGGTACTGAAAGGTATCGCCGCTTTTTTTGGCCGTCTGAAAAGATATGGCGCACAAAGACAAATTGTGGCATAATCCGCCCGTCTTTCTAAAAAGGCACTTAGGAGTTTGCTTAGGTCGTTTGGCTTGGCAAACTTGTCCGAACCTGAAAAGGTTCTTTTATTTTCGGAGTTATCCATCATGGCATTGACCGTAGAACAAAAAGCACAAATTGTTAAAGATTTCCAACGCAAAGAAGGCGATACCGGCTCTTCTGAAGTACAAGTCGCTCTGTTGACTTTCCGCATCAACGACCTGACTCCTCACTTCAAAGCCAACCCTAAAGACCACCACAGCCGTCGCGGCCTGTTGAAAATGGTTAGCCAACGTCGTCGCCTATTGTCTTACCTGCGTCGTACTCAGCCTGATACTTACCGTACACTGATTACCCGCCTGGGTCTGCGTAAATAATTTATGCTTAAATCAACACCGCCTTCGGGCGGTGTTTTTTATTAACATACCGATGCCGTCTGAAACACAGGCCCACGCTCTGTGTTATACTTCCACACGCTTAAGCAGCAAGGCTTAAACTTCCAATCACTCCTTAAAGCTCCCATCAAAGCGAGAATCTGAATTGTCTGTTCATTCCATGTTGCACTCAGGAAAATTTTGGCTGAAATCCCTGGTTTTCAGCATTGCCGTGCTTTTATGCCTCGCGGCGGTATTGAGTGCCTTAATGTTCCGCATATTCAATACAGAAAACATCGACGCATTCATACAGAAAAACTTTTCTGCCCATGGCTGCCAAGTCAAATACAACGCCAATATCAGCAGAAAATGGCTACCGCGCCCTACGCTGATTTTAAAAGACCTCAGCCTTTCCTCTTCCGAACCTGACACGCCGACGCTGAACATCGCTGAGTCCGAAATGGGCTTTGGTTGGAGCAGCCTATGGTCAGACGCCCCCATTCTTGAAAAATGGATTCTTTCCAATCCGTCGCTGACGCTGGGCCCAAAAAACCACCTGCCTGCCTGCCTGCAACAAAACCATGCATCAAAAGAAAGCTTCCAGCTCAACCGCGTCATCATCAATAGCGGCAGCATCCGCTATCACAATAAAGAGCAAGATGTTGCCTTAAACGATCTGCAATTTTCCCTACGCAGAGCCGATTCAGACGGCCGTCCCTTCGACATCAGCGGCACACTGCAAAATATCGGTAACCCCATCAGTTGGCAGGGCGCAGGCTATCTGGTACCCAACAATGCCGGTTGGAGTGTTCCCGCCCTTAAGCTGAACCTACAAACCGTATTACTCAAAAACAAGCTGGATGCCCAAATCGCAGGCAGCCTTAATTGGCAAAATCAAACCGCCCTTTTGCGCGACTTCAATCTGCAAGCCGAAAGCGACTATCAAAACTTGCATATCAACGCACGTTCTCCCCTCTTGCAATTCAAAAACGGCTATTTGCACCTCAACACACTCAACGGCGCATTGACCGCCGGCAGTGAAAACAACCAATGGGACGGCTCATTCAAACTGGACAAAACCAACCTCTATCCAACCGTCTTGACCGCCGCCAATTTTGAACTCAAAGGCAGCCATAAAGACGACCGCCTCCAAACCAACTTTACCTTTTCCAGCCCATTGGTTTGGCAAAAAGGCAAAGGCATCGATGCACCCAAACTGCATCTCAGCACCCTGCAAGACACCATCAACCGCCTTCCCCGCCCCCGATTTATCAGCACCCTTGAAGGACTGGCCAATTTCAGCCTCAATACATGGGAAGGCCGTCTGAAAGGCGCATTTGACAGACAAGCCCTTGCCTTGGCCTTTAAATACCAACGCGATGCCCAACCTCGTCCGCACCTTGACGCCGGTATCGCCTTACAAAAACTCAATCTGACCCCTTACTTGGAAGATCTGAAAACCCAGCCATCACTGAACCTTCCTTCCCTGCTGGCCAAATCCTGGTTACCCGACATTGAGGCCAACCTCCAAATCGGCAGCATTCAAACTGCCGGCCTGCAATTAGAAAACATCGAATCCCTGCTCACCGCCGATAAAGAACATATCGCCCTGCACCGTTTCAAAGCCGGGCTTTATGGCGGAAAAACCGAGGGCGGCCTGAGTATTGCAGCAACCCAACCTGCCTCCTACCACCTTCAGCAAAACGCAAAAGGCATACAAATTCAGCCGTTACTACAAGACCTGTTCGGTTTCCACAGCTTCAGCGGCAGCGGCGACGCCGTTATCGACATTAAAACCACCGGTAACGACCGCGCCCAAATGATACAAGCCCTAAACGGCAGCCTACTCCTCGATATTACCAACGGTGCATGGCACGGTATTGATATGGACAGCATTCTGAAAAACGGCATCTCTTCGGAAAAAATCGACAACAGCAACCTTAAAACCCCTTTCCATCATTTCACCCTCAATAGCGAAATCGAGAAAGGCATCAGCCATCATATCAACACCGAACTGTTTTCCGACAGCCTGCACGTTGTCAGCAGCGGCTATACCGATTTGAATACCCAAAAGCTATCGGAAAACCTGCTTATCAGCAACGTACTGCAACCTAAAAACAAACCGATTCCCCTAAAAATCGGCGGAACCGTACAAAACCCTTCCATTACCCTTGATTACAGCCGCTTGACCAATGGCATGAACACGCCTGCAGAAAAACAAAAAGCCCTGCAAGAAACCATACAAGAACAATGGAAGTGGCTCAAACCGCGCTAAATTTTTAAATCAAAGGCCGTCTGGAACCCACAAAGTTTCAGACGGCCTTTTAACAGATACATTGTCAGAATAAGATGTTTACTTAGGAATGACCATATAAATAATCAGTGCAACAATGATGGCAAACCATATAGTCAACATTATCAAGCCCTTTTTGGAGAGTTTTCTTTTTCTCCAATCGAGCCTCAATATTTCTATCATACCCTCAAACATCGCCCCAATCATTTCTATCACGATTTGAAGTATAAATTCCAATAGAAATGACATCTACAAGCCCAAACGCTCCCAAATCTCATCGATTTTGGCCGTAACCGCAGGGTCTTTTTTGATCACACGACCCCATTCGCGGTCGGTTTCGCCCGGCCACTTGTTGGTCGCATCCAAACCCATTTTGCCGCCGAGTCCGCTGACGGGGCTGGCGAAGTCGAGGTAGTCGATAGGTGTATTTTCCATCAAAACAGTGTCGCGTACGGGGTCCATGCGCGTGGTTACCGCCCAGATGACTTCTTTCCAGTCGCGCACGTTCACATCGTCATCGACCACAATGATGAATTTGGTGTACATAAACTGGCGCAGGAACGACCAGCAGCCCATCATCACGCGCTTGGCGTGTCCGGCGTACTGTTTTTTCATGCTGACCACCGCCATGCGGTAGGAACAGCCTTCGGGCGGCAGGTAGAAATCGGTGATTTCGGGGAACTGCTTTTGCAAAAGCGGTACGAACACTTCGTTCAACGCCACGCCCAAAACCGCAGGTTCATCGGGCGGTTTGCCCGTGTAGGTGGAGTGGTAAATAGGGTTTTCGCGCATGGTGATGCGCTCAACCGTAAACACGGGAAAATGGTCCTGCTCGTTGTAATAGCCGGTGTGATCGCCGTATGGGCCTTCCAACGCGGTTTCGTTCGGATGAATCACGCCTTCTAATACGATTTCTGCACGGGCGGGCACTTGCAAATCGTTGCCGATACATTTCACCAGCTCCGTCCGTGAACCGCGCAGCAGCCCGGCAAACTGGTATTCGCTCAAGGTATCGGGAACGGGCGTTACCGCGCCCAAAATGGTGGCAGGGTCGCAACCGAGCACGACGGCGACGGGATACGGCGTATCGGGATTGAGTTTGCGGAATTCCTGATAATCCAGCGCGCCGCCGCGATGCGACAGCCAGCGCATAATCAGCTTATTTTTGCCGATTAATTGTTGGCGGTAAATACCGAGATTTTGGCGTTTTTTGTGTGGACCGCGCGTTACGGTCAAGCCCCATGTTACCAGCGGCGCAACGTCTTCCGGCCAGCAATGTTGAATTGGAAGTTTATACAAATCAACATCTTCACCTTCCCACACGATTTCCTGACACGGCGCATTTTTCACCACGTTCGGCGCCATGCTCCAAATGTCTTTCAGCAACGGCAGTTTGGAAAACGCGTCTTTGATGCCTTTGGGCGGTTCGGGTTCTTTCAGATACGCCAGCGTCTGCCCGATTTCACGCAGCTTGGACACACTGTCCGCACCCATGCCCAACGCCACGCGTTCGGGCGTGCCGAACAGATTCGCCAACACGGGATAATCATAACGCGTACCGTCAGGCTTAATCGGATTTTCAAACAACAACGCCGGCCCTTCGGCGCGCAGTACGCGGTCGGCGATTTCGGTCATTTCCAAATGCGGCGACACCGGATGCTGAATGCGCTTGAGTTTGCCATCGGCTTCCAATCCGGCGATAAATTCTCGCAAATCTCTGTATTTCATGATTTCATTTTCCTGAACAGGCCGTCTGAAAACAGACTGCCATTTCGGGTTTGAAAGATAAACCAGCGGCTATTGTACCTGCCAAATCTGTTCAAATCCCAACTTTCCACGTTCGAATTTCGAGATTTTTTGCAAACTACCGTCAAATTTAAACAATATCTGCTTGTGATTGCTTTCAGACGGCCTTATCTTTGGTAAAATTCCAACTTAATCCAGTTATCAATCAATATCTATCGTGGGACAGCGGCCATGTTTGCAATTTTAGAATCTTTTTTCGTTGAATACGGCTATGCGGCCGTGTTTTTCGTTTTGGTTATTTGCGGCTTCGGCGTGCCGATTCCTGAAGATTTGACGCTGGTAACCGGCGGTGTGATTTCCGGCCTGGGTTATACCAACTCGCATATTATGTTTGCCGTCGGCATGCTCGGCGTATTGGTAGGTGACGGCTTTATGTTTGCGGCCGGCCGGATTTGGGGACAAAAAATCCTTAAATTCAAACCGATTGCCCGCGTGATGACGCCCAAACGCTATGCCCAAGTACAGGAAAAATTCGACAAATACGGCAACTGGGTTTTATTCGTCGCCCGTTTCCTGCCCGGCCTGCGTACCGCTGTTTTCGTGACCGCCGGCATCAGCCGTAAGGTTTCCTACCTGCGCTTTATCCTGATGGACGGCTTGGCCGCGCTGATTTCTGTTCCGGTTTGGATTTATCTGGGCGAATACGGCGCACGCAATACCGACTGGCTGATGAAAAAAATGCACAGCCTGCAATCCGGTATCTTTACCGTACTGGGCATCGGCGCAGTCATTGTCGGTTGGATTTGGTGGAAAAAACACCGCCGCCACACCTTCTTCCGCGAGAAACTGCATGAAAAACGTGCTGCAAAAGCCAAAAAACAAGCCAATCAATAAACCATTCCAGGCCGTCTGAAACACTTCCCCGCTTTCAGACGGCCTCAATCATTCATCAGAAACACCATGAAACAAAAAATCTTCGTCCTCTACACCGGCGGCACCATCGGCATGACCCAAAGCAGCGCCGGCCTACGTCCCGACACCGCCCTCGTCAATAAAGCCCTTGCCCCCTTTTCAGACGGCCTTGATTTCAAATGGCACGTTTGCCAGCCGCTCATCGATTCTTCCGCGGTAACGCTGCAAAACCAACTCGACTGGCTGGATCTTATTATCGCCAATCTGCCTGACTATGACGGCATTTTGGTGTTGCACGGCACGGATACCATGGCATACACTGCCAACCTCTTCGCCCTTTCGCTGCAAGGTTTGGACAAACCCGTTATCCTGACCGGCTCGCAATGGCCTTACGATGCCGCCAACAGCGATGCGCCGCGCAACCTTGCCACCGCCGTTTCCGCTTTCTCACTCAAACTCAAACAAGTGGCGATTGCCTTTGACGGCAAGCTCTTCCCCGCCGTCGGCAGCAGCAAGGTCAGCACCGAGACCGCCGCAGGTTTTGACAACCTGCATTTTGGCGCACTCGCCGAATGGGAGGAAAACAAAGGTTGGCACAATATCCGTACCGCCCCGACCGACCATTCAGACGGCCTCAAGCCGCATCTTCCAAATCCTGAAGCCAAAGTTTCCGTCCGCACGCTGATTCCCGGTTATGCTGCGCAAGAACTTTCAGACGGCCTGCCCCACCTTTCCGCCCAAGCTCTAATCCTGCAAAGCTACGGCCACGGCAATGCGCCGAGCAACGATGCGTTTATCCGAGCAGTCCAAGCCTTTACGCAACAAGGCAAATTGCTGCTCAACATCAGCCAAGTACCGCAAGGTTGCGCCGCCGCCGTCTATGCCCAAGGCGATGCTTTGCGTCAGGCAGGTATCATCAACGGCGGCAAATGCAATCTCGAAACTGCCACCGCGCTGATGACCCTTGCCGTTTCCCATGACTGGAATGCAAATAAGGTGCAACAAGAATTGCGTCAATTAAATCTGCTGTAAACCGCCATTAAACATGACTTTCACCGACACCCACTGCCATCTTGCCGATCCCAAACTTGCCGACACGCTGCCTGCCGTGCTTGCCGAAGCGCAAGCCGTCGGCGTAGCGCGTTTTGTCGTACCGGCTACATCTCCAAATGATTGGCAGGCAGTTGCGCAGTTGGAGATGCCGTCTGAAAACATCCATATCGCTTTGGGCATTCATCCGTGGTTTTCAGACGGCCTCAACGAAGCGGCATTCCAAGAGTTAGAGAAAGAATTAATCCGGCATCCGCAAGCATGGGTTGGCGAAATCGGCTTGGATTTTTATGGCAAAGAGCAAACCCAAGCGCAACGCGACACGCAGACCGATGTCTTTATCCGCCAACTCATCCTCGCCCAAAACCTCAACCGCCGCGTCATCATCCATAATCTGAAAGCTACCGCCGCCATTGCCGCCGCCGTCAAAACCGCCGGTTTCACACGAGGCGGTATCGTTCACGCCTTCTCCGGCAGCGTAGAAGAAGCGCGGATTTTGGTGAAACTCGGCTTCAAAATCGGCATAGGCTCGCTATTGCTCAATCCCAATGCAAAAAAAGTCCGTGCCGCCTTACAAGCTTTAGACGACACGGATTTTGTTCTCGAAACCGACAGCCCTTTTATGCTCGGCCATGAAACCAATACACCAGCCAACATCCGCCGTATCGCCGAAATTGCCGCCGAATTGCGCGGCGTACCGCTGACACAATTGTCTGAAATAACCGAGCAAAACGTGGATTCCCTGCTCCATACTTCCCCTTAATATGCCGACCTCAAGGCATCAAAAAGCCTTGCACAGCCATTTCGTTTCCAAACCGACACACTCTGCCCTCCCTACCCCATATTCATGAATAAAAAGCGATACAAGGCCGTCTGAAAAAATGTTTTTGGCACAAAATATCGTTCACTCCGTCATCTCGGCTTTTTAACACCGTATTTTCCCTTTGATTGATAAAAAGTATTACGCATATTATTGGGCAAACTTTTTATTTACGTTAAAATGTGCTTTTTTTTGATAATAAGGTCGTCTGAAAAAGACGGAAACTAATTATGGCTGAACAACATACACACGCTTCCACCTGGAAGAGCAAAATCAATGCTCTCGGCCCGGGTATCATGATGGCTTCGGCGGCAGTCGGCGGCTCGCACCTGATTGCCTCCACGCAGGCAGGCGCACTTTACGGCTGGCAGCTTGCGCTGATCATTATTCTGACCAATCTGTTCAAATACCCGTTTTTTCGTTTCAGCGCACATTACACGCTTGACACGGGCAAAAGCCTGATTGAGGGCTATGCCGAAAAAAGCCGCGTTTATTTGTGGGTATTTTTGATTTTATGTATTGCATCAGCAACGATTAATGCCGGTGCAGTCGCCATCGTTACCGCCGCCATCGTCAAAATGGCGATCCCGTCGCTGACTTTCGATGCCGGCATGGTGTCCGTCATGATTATGGTTTCCTGCCTGCTGATTTTGGCAAGTGGCCGCTATAAAGCATTGGACAACGTTTCCAAAATCATCATCGTCAGCCTGACCATCGCCACCGTCGCCGCAGCAGCCGTGGCCATGTCTCGCGGCATGCAGATGAAACCCGACTTTATCGAGCCTACCCCGTGGACACTGGCAGGCTTGGGCTTCCTCATCGCGCTGATGGGCTGGATGCCTGCACCGATTGAAATTTCCGCCATCAACTCTTTGTGGGTTACTGAAAAACAACGCATCAACCCTTCCAGCTACCGCGACGGCATTTTTGACTTCAACGTCGGCTACATTACCAGCGCGATTTTGGCGGTCGTTTTCCTCGCCTTGGGTGCATATGTACAATACGGCAACGGCGAGGAAGTGCAAATGGCGGGCGGCAAATATGTTGGCCAACTGATTAATATGTACGCCGTGACCATCGGCGACTGGTCTCGTCCATTAGTGGCATTTATTGCTTTCGCCTGCATGTACGGCACCACCATTACCGTAGTGGACGGCTACGCACGCGCGATTGCCGAACCGGTACGCCTGCTGCGCGGTAAAGACAAAACCGGCAACGTCGAACTGTTTGCTTGGAACGTCTGGGTCGCAGGCTCAGGCTTGGCCGTGATTTTCTGGTTCAACAGCGCGATGGCAGAGCTGCTCAAATTCGCCATGATTACCGCCTTCGTTGCCGCCCCTGTGTTCGCTTGGCTGAACTACCGCCTCGTCAAAGGCGACAAACGTCACAAACTGACGATGGGCATGAACTTCCTCGCCATTATCGGTTTGATTTATTTGACCGGCTTTACCGTTTTGTTCCTGCTGAACCAAACAGGCATCTTGGCTGCGCCTAAATAAGCCCATATAAAAAAGGCCGTCTGAAACTTAAAAACAGGTTTCAGACGGCCTTTCTAATCAATCATATCTTTTTGAATTTTCATTCAAACCCATTATAATGACTCCTTATTTCGCCGTTGCAGACCACCCGACGGCATCCGTATTTTGGAAAATTTATGAAGCCGTCTATCTTAGAAAAACTACAACAACTCAGCGACCGACTGGAAGAAGTCACTCACCTGCTCGGACAGCCTGAAGCCACGTCCGACATGGACAACTACCGCAAACTCACACGCGAACACGCCGAACTGACCCCCGTGGTCGAAGTGTTCCAAAACTATCAGCTGGCGCAAAGCGACTTGGCGGATGCCGAAGAAATGCTGTCCGACCCTGAAATGAAAGACTTTGCCGCCGAAGAAATCGAAGCGGCCAAAGCCAAAATCGACGAACTCGATACCGAATTGCAAAAACTCTTGCTGCCCAAAGATGCCGACGACGACAAAAACATCTTCATCGAAGTGCGCGCTGGTACCGGCGGCGACGAAGCCGCGCTGTTTGCAGGCGATTTGCTGCGCATGTACAGCCGCTACGCCGAACGCAACCGCTGGCAGGTTGAGATCGTTTCCGCCAACGAAAGCGAATTGGGCGGTTATAAAGAAGTCATCGCCCGCATTATCGGCTTGGGCGCGTACAGCCGTCTGAAATTTGAATCCGGCGGTCACCGCGTGCAACGCGTCCCTGCCACTGAAAGCCAAGGCCGTATCCATACCTCCGCCTGCACCGTCGCCGTCATGCCTGAAGCGGACGAACTCGAAGACATCGAATTGAACCCCGCCGACCTGCGCATCGATACCTTCCGCGCATCCGGTGCCGGCGGTCAGCACATCAACAAAACTGACTCCGCCGTCCGCATTACCCACTTGCCGACAGGTATGGTGGTCGAATGCCAAGACGGCCGCAGCCAACACGCTAACAAGGCGCAGGCGATGAAAGTCCTCGCCGCCCGCTTAAACGATGCACAAAAACGCGAAGCCCAAGCCAAAGAAGCCGCCGAACGCAAATCCCTAATCGGCAGCGGCGACCGCAGCGAACGCATCCGCACCTACAACTACCCACAAGGCCGCGTGACCGACCACCGCATCAACCTTACCCTGCACAAACTGGATTTTGTGATGGACGGCGATTTAGAAGAAATCACCAATGCCCTGATTGCCGAGCATCAAGCCGAGCTTTTGGCGGCAATGGGGGATTGATGGATTTGGTCCATTGCGTTTATACTTTTCAGACGGCCTGATGACATATGTCAATATGGCTGTGTATATGTTATCCCAAAGTGATAAAATGCAGCACCAGCTGCGCCACAGCAACACCCTTCTACAATCACCGAAAGAGAGGACACAAAATGGCAAAAATCCTGATCGCACCGGTATCTACCGGCCTGAGCGTCGATGCAGCGGCAAAAGCATTCGCAGCGGCATTAAATGCGCAAGTTTTCCAAGCCGTTGACTCCACTACAGAAGCCCTGTTGGCTCAAGGCAAGAGCGACGACTGGTTTGACGCGCTTGTCGGTAAAGTTGCAGCATTGAATGCAGATAACCTCGTTATCGAAGGCATTACTCCTGATGCAGACAAATTGTTCTTGGCAGGCAAAAACGTTGAATTGGCACTGTCTTTGGACGCAGGCGTTGTCTTGGCGCTAAAATCCGACAATACCGACGCAGCCGCCGTCACCCAACAATTAAACCTCGCCAAACAGCTCTACACCAACGCCCCGGGCTTATTGGAAGGCTTTATCATTGACGGCGCAGCCGCAGCTTTGGGCGCACAAGTTGCCGAGCAAACCGGCCTGACTTTCTTCGGCTCCAGCGACAAACTGCAAGACGTATCCGCTTTGGCCAAACGCGAAGCCAAACGCCTGTCTCCAGCCCAATTCCGTTACAACCTGATCGATTTCGCACGCAAAGCTGATATGCGCATCGTCCTGCCTGAAGGCGCAGAACCACGCACCGTCGCCGCTGCCGCTATCTGTCACGAAAAAGGCATCGCCCGTTGCGTACTGTTGGCTACCCGCGAAGAAGTTGAAGCCGTAGCGAAAGAACGCGGCATCTCCCTGCCTGATTCTTTGGAAATCATCGATCCTGCTTCTTTGGTTGAGCAATACGTCGAGCCAATGTGCGAATTGCGCAAATCCAAAGGCCTGACTCCTGAAGATGCACGCAAACAGCTGCAAGATACCGTCGTACTCGGCACCATGATGATGGCTCAAAACGACGTAGACGGTTTGGTTTCCGGCGCAGTCCACACTACTGCCAACACCATCCGTCCTGCCCTGCAACTGATTAAAACCGCTCCGGGTGCAAGCCTCGTATCCAGCGTATTCTTCATGTTGCTGCCTAACCAAGTTTTGGCATTCGGCGACTGCGCGGTTAATCCAAACCCAACGCCTGAACAACTGGCCGACATCGCCATCCAATCTGCCGACAGCGCCAAAGCCTTTGGTATCGATCCAAAAGTGGCCATGATTTCCTACTCTACCATCAACTCAGGCAGCGGCCCTGATGTCGATGCAGTGATCGAAGCCACCAAACTGGCGAAAGAGAAACGCCCTGATTTGGCTATCGAAGGTCCGTTGCAATACGATGCCGCTACCGTTCCATCTATCGGCAAATCCAAAGCTCCGGGTAGCGCTGTTGCCGGTCAAGCAACCGTTTTGGTTTTCCCAGACCTCAATACCGGCAACTGTACTTACAAAGCCGTACAACGCAGCGCCAACGTCCTGAGCGTAGGCCCGTTGTTGCAAGGTTTGCGCAAACCGGTTAACGACTTGTCCCGCGGCGCATTGATTGAAGACATCGTCTTCACCATCGCCCTGACTGCCGTTCAAGCCAAACAAATGCAAGGCTGATTGACAAGCTGATGCTTTGAAATCAAAGGCCGTCTGAAACCGATGTTTCAGACGGCCTTTCGTATCTTTGCGCCAACTATATTATAATTCGCCATTATTTTCTGAAAGACTGCCCCAATGACTGCCTACCAGCAACAACTAGCCGACAAAAAGCAATATCTTCAGCAACTTTTCCAAGGACTGGATTTCCCTGAAATCGAAGTCTTTGAATCTCCGGAACAGCATTACAGAATGCGTGCCGAGTTCCGTATCTGGCATGAGGGCGGCGAAATGTTTTACGCTATGTTTGAGCGTGGACAAAAGGCAAGCGGGACAAGCCTGATCCGTTGCGACCAATTTCCTGCCGCGTCCGAATCCATCAATGCCTTGATGCCGAAATTGATTGAAGCCGCATCCAATCATCCCGAACTGAAAAACCGCTGGTACGCCGTCGAATTTTTGTCCACTTTAAGCGGCGAAATGCTGGTAACCATGATTTACCACAAGAAGCTGAACGAAGCATGGCAACAAGCTGCGCAAGAGCTGGCGCACAATTTGGGCATCCACATTATCGGCCGCAGCCGCGGACAAAAAATCGTATTGAGCCAAGATTTTGTAACCGAAGCGTTGAAAGTCAACGGCAAGACCTTCCGCTACCGTCAAATCGAGGGCAGCTTTACCCAACCCAATGCCCAAGTGTGCCAAAAAATGCTGACTTGGGCGTGTGATGCTGCGCAAAACTTAGGCAAAGACATGCTTGAGTTGTACTGCGGCAACGGCAATTTCACCCTGCCGCTTTCGCAACATTTCAATCAGGTTCTAGCAACCGAAGTTTCCAAAACTTCCGTCAATGCCGCCCAATGGAATATTGAAGCCAACCAAATTACCAATCTCAAAATCGCCCGCCTGTCTGCGGAAGAATTTACCGAAGCCTACACGCAAAACCGTGAATTCCGCCGCCTGCAAGAACAAGGCATCGACTTGAAAAACTATGATTTTTCAACTATTTTCGTTGATCCTCCACGCGCCGGTGTTGATGATGAGACGCTCAAATTAGTTGCCCGATTCGACAACGTCCTCTATATTTCCTGCAACCCTGAAACCCTGCGCGCCAACCTCGACACGCTCTGTCAAACCCATACTATCGAACGCGCCGCCCTGTTCGACCAATTCCCATTTACCCACCATATCGAAAGCGGCGTTTGGTTGAAGAAAAAATAAAACCATACAAAAAGGCCGTCTGAATGTTCAGACGGCCTTTAATTAACGGCATATTAAACGATTTTCAAATCAATCCGCTTCCAAAACCACTTTCATGGCTTGGTTTTCAGCAGCATGCTTGAATACATCGTAAGCTTTTTCCAATTCGCTGAATTTGAAATGGTGTGTCATCATTTTGGAGTAATCCACTGAGCTGCTGGAAATAGCTTTCATCAGCATTTCGATGGTATTGGCGTTAACCAGGCCGGTAGTGATGGCAAGGTTTTTAATCCACAGTTTTTCTAGTTTGAAATCAACGGATTGACCATGTACACCAACCACGGCAATATGGCCGCCGGGTTTCACGATGTCTTGGCACATATTCCAAGTCGCAGGGATACCGACTGCTTCGATGGCGCAATCTACGCCGTCTTCGCCAACGATGGCGACAACTTGCTTGCTCACATCGCCTGAAGCAGGGTTGATGGTATGGGTCGCGCCCAATTCTTTCGCCAGTTTCAAGCGGTTTTCGTCCATATCGCAAACGATGATGGCGGTAGGGCTATACAGTTGCGCAGTCAGCAACGCAGACATACCAACAGGGCCGGCACCGGCGATGAATACGGTATCACCAGGTTTCACATCACCATATTGCACACCGATTTCGTGGGCGGTCGGCAAGGCATCGCTCAACAGCAGGGCAACTTCTTCGTTGACGTTGTCAGGCAGCGGAACCAAGCTGTTGTCGGCATAAGGCGTACGGACATATTCGGCCTGAGTACCGTCAATCATATAGCCCAAGATCCAACCGCCGTTGCGGCAGTGTGAATAAAGTTGGATTTTACAGTTGTCGCAAGTACAGCATTTGCTGACACATGAAATAATGACTTTATCACCGACTTTGATGTTTTTTACAGCATCGCCGACTTCTTCTACAATACCGATGCCCTCATGACCGAGAATACGACCATCGGCAACTTCAGGGTTTTTACCCTTCCAAATACCCAAGTCAGTACCGCAAATCGTGGTTTTAACGATTTTGACGACTGCATCGGTCGGATCGATAATTTGAGGGAGAGGTTTTTCTTCGAAACGAATGTCGTTTGCGCCATGATAAACCATTGCTTTCATGTGAATCTCCTTGAACGGTTAATAAATTTTAACAATACAACGTAAATCCACGTTAACTATATTTATATACCCCTACATCAGATAAGTCAATTCTGATTATTATTTCATATTTTATAGTGTAACATATTGTTTTAAAAATAAATAATTAAAAAGCAAATATTAATGAACACACCCACATCCTTCGCACAACGACTCATCGATTGGCAGCGCCAACACGGCCGCCACAACCTGCCTTGGCAGGTCAAAGACCCTTATTCCGTCTGGCTTTCAGAAATCATGCTCCAACAAACGCAGGTTGCTACCGTATTGGACTACTATCCGCGTTTCTTAGCCAAATTCCCAAGCGTGCAATCGCTTGCCGCTGCGCCGCAAGACGAGGTTTTATCCTTGTGGGCAGGCTTGGGCTATTACAGCCGCGCACGCAACCTGCACAAAGCAGCGCAACAAGTCGTCGGACAATTCGGCGGTATCTTTCCGCCCGAACGCAAAGACTTGGAAACGCTCTGCGGCGTAGGCAGAAGTACTGCCGCCGCCATTTCTGCCTTTGCTTTCAACCGACGCGAAACCATCTTGGACGGCAACGTCAAACGCGTTCTCTGCCGTGTCTTTGCCCAAGACGGCAATCCGCAAGATAAGAAATTTGAAAACTCGCTTTGGACGCTTGCCGAAAGCCTGCTGCCGTCTGAAAACGTCGATATGCCTGCCTATACACAAGGACTGATGGATTTGGGCGCAACCGTCTGCAAACGGACAAAACCTTTGTGCCATCAATGTCCTATGGCAGACATCTGTGAAGCAAAAAAACAAAACCGCATTGACGAACTGCCCCGCAAAAAAACTGCTCCCGAAGTGCAAACCCTACCGCTTTACTGGCTGATTATTCATCACACTGATGGCGCATTATTGCTTGAAAAACGCACTGCCAAAGGCATTTGGGGCGGTCTGTATTGCGTACCCTGTTTTGAAAAATTAGACGATTTGTATGCTTACGCCAAACGCTTCGGCATTGTTTCAGACGGCCTTGAAGAACAAACCACGTTTACCCACCGCCTGACCCACCGCTTATTGATGATTACCCCTTTTCAGACGCAACAAAGGCCGTCTGAACATCTTTCAGACGGCCTTTGGGTATCAGCGAAACATTTGGCGGATTATGGTTTGCCCAAACCTTTAATCAAGTATTTGGCAAAAGGCTAAACCGCCCTATTCCACAATCTCTTTAAATACAACTTCTTTCCCGCCGCGAATCAGCACGGCAAACCCATCGCCAATCTGCCAACGCGAGCTTGGATTGGCGTACTCTACGCCCTGACTGCGCAAGCGGACTTGCACCAGTTTCTCAACTGTATTGCCTTCACGCAGCTCAACCATCATCGGGCTGTGGCTGTTGATATAAATTGCAGTAATCGTCCGACCTTGTACGGATTGATAACGGACAGAATACGTCTGCGCCTGTGCAATGACCGGTAACGGCGCGTCTGGACGCACGGCCTTATACGAACCGCACGCAGCGCACAAACTCACGCACAAAGCGCAGATGATTTTGTTCAACATAGGCATAGATTAGTAATGGTGATGCGGAATCTCGCCATCAAGACGGTAATAAGTGCCGCAATACGGGCATTCAATCTCGCTGTTGGACTGAATCGGCAAGAACACGCGCGGATGGCCGTTCCATGTTTCATGATTAGGGCCGGAGCAATGCAGCGGCAAATCCTGCGGTTTGATGACTACAACGTTTTTTTCAGACTGTGTACTCATGGTTTGGTTCCTCACTATGTTTTCTTATCTTCCGATATTGTAAAGCAAAACGGCCGGTAGGTTCAGACTGAAAACATTATATAATCACTTTTTTCAGACGGCCTTTGATGATTATGACTATCCTGCTCCGCCTTCAAGATTTCAATACTTCCGATTCCGCTTCATTTCTTTATACACTCAGCGCAGCCTATTTGGACCACACCGAACAGGCAGGCGATGAGGAAATGTCCGGCCTCAACGACGAACAGCATACATTGACCGCCCTTTGCTACCTCGACAGCCAAGTTCAAGAAGGCGGCTTCGTACAGCTTATCGCTTCAGGATACGGAGAATACATCTTTGGCAATCCGGTTGCCGACAGCCTGCGCCGCTGGCGCATCAAACCGATACCGAAAATCTTAGACAAAGCCAAAGCCCTGTACGAAAAACACGGCGAAGCCATTGAAAAAATGGCAGACGAGCAAAGGGATTTCGACGAAATCCGCAAAACTTTTCCCGATTTTGAAGAGCTTGACGGCGATTATTATGACGTTGCCGACGAAGACTTGGAAACCGCAGCAGCCTACGTTCAGGCAAATTGGGATAAATTTGCCAAACTGTCAGACTGAAACCATAAAACTTTGCCGGTTTGAATCATCTGTTCAAACCGGCAAAATCATCAATACATCGAATTAACGTTTGTTTTTCTGATAAATCGGCATCACTTCAGGCAACATTTTGCGGATTGCATTGATACGCGCCTGATTGGTCGGGTGGGTCGACAAAATAGACAATGAGCTGCCGCCCTGTACTTTGTTCATTTTTTCCCACACGCTTACCGCAGCCTCAGGGTTGTAGCCTGCTTCAGCCATCAAACGTACACCGCCGGCGTCCGCTTCGCTTTCCTGATGACGTGAGAACGGTTTGGTCGCCAACAAATCTGCACCCAAGCCGACCAAATCGCCATCCACACCGGTTGAGCTGGCCAAAATCGAACCGCCCAAGCCGGTCAATACTTGTCCGCCCAAAGCTTTTTTGCTGTGTTCCAACAGAGCATGGGTCATTTCATGGCCGACAACGGCGGCAATTTCATCATCAGTCAGCTTCAATTTCTCTACTATACCGGTGTACACGGCCATTTTACCGCCCGGCATTGCCCATGCATTCATTTCATCACTGCGGATAACGTTCATCTGCCAGTTGAAAGATACACCGGTTTTGTTAGCGCGTTCCGCATGAGGACGCAGACGCGCAAACACGCGTTGAACGCGTTGAGCAGTTGGAGATGAAACATCCAAAGCTTTTTGACCACGCGCTTTTTGAATGACTTGTGAGTAACTTCTAGCCGCGTCTTCATTTAAAGTCGCAGTATCGTAGCCAACCATATCCGCTACAGAAGTACAGCCGGTCAACGCCAAAATCACGCCCATGCCGGCCCAATATTTTTTATTCCATTTTTTCAACATGTTTTCTCTCTGTGTTTTAAAATTAATGTAACGACATTGTAACCAAATTTAATACACTTTACACAAAAGGCCGTCTGAACGGTTTCAGACGGCCTTTAAGCGTAATATTCAAGAACGGCGCTGCAACATCCAAGACTCAATCTTACGCGCATCGTTCACGCGGGTTGTAGAAGACGGAGAGTTGAGCAATACGATGGTAATCGGCTGATTCTGTACATTGGCCTTAACCACCATAGAACGTCCTGCCTCGCGGATATAGCCGGTTTTCTGCAATTCGATATTCCAGTTGCCCTCACGCACCAAGGCATTGGAGTTTTTGTAGTTTTGACGACCGTTTGCCGTCCAAACCGAGCCGTAATTTGAAGTCGAATTTTTGCGGATCAGAGGATATTTGCTGGCTGCCGCAACCATGCGGTTCAAATCACGCGCAGTTGAAACGTTTTGGAAATTCAAACCGGTAGGCTCATAGAAACGGCTGCTGGTCATACCCAGGCTTTGCGCTTTGGCATTCATTGCCGCAACAAACGCGCTCATACCGCCCGGATAAGTACGGCCCAACGCATGAGTAGCACGGTTTTCACTGCTCATCAGGCTCAGGTGCAACAGTTCGCCGCGTGTCAGCGTCGTGCCGATGCTCAAACGGCTGCCCGTACCTTTCAAACGGTCGATTTCAGCCTCGGTAATCGTGATAGGCTCGTTCATATCCAGATGCGCATCCAACACCACCATCGCGCTCATCAATTTGGAAATAGAGGCAATCGGCATGACACGATCAGGGTTTTTCTGATACAGCACTTCACCGGTTTTATTATTGAAAATCAAAGCAGATTGCGAAGAAAGCAGAGGGCCTGCCAAAGCGGCTTGAGCTTCGACTTGGTCGGCATGACTCAACGCAAAAGCTTCCATCGGGTCATTTTGCACTGGGAAATTTTGCTCCAAAAATTGTCCCAATACATCCATATCATCGGCAACGGCAGGCGCGGAAGCAAAAGCCAATGCCACACCTGTCCATACCATTCCTAAAGTTTTATAGAATTTCATATCTGCCAATTCAAAAAATACATTTAATTCAACATTCTGTTAAATTTTTCTCTAATTGTAAAGCGAGTTGAGAAAACTTTGCGTTTGTTTGCGAGATATTCAAATCCAGCGCCCTCATCTGTTTCTTAGACGACACGGCGCAATGCCTGCTCTGATTTGAAAAAACACAAGATAGTCATTATACTTAGGCTCCTTTGTCAGAGGCATTCCCTCAATCCGGCAATCTGCCCGAAATATCTGTTCCCCCTTTACAACACAGCCTCCATACAACCATACGAAGAAATTATTATGTCTGAAGAAAAACGCACCTGTTCATTCTGCGGGAAGTCCGAAAACGACGTTAAAAATCTGATCGAAGGCGAACACGCCTTCATCTGCAACGAATGTGTAGAAACTTGCGGCATGATGCTGCAAGACAACGAATCCGGCAAAATTGAAAACGAGCTTGCCAAAGCGAACGAAAAAAACGCCGAGAAAAAACTGCCTACCCCGGCCGAAATCGTTGCCAACCTCAACGACCACGTTATCGGTCAGGAACACGCAAAAAAAGCATTGGCAGTATCGGTTTACAACCACTACAAACGCCTGCGCCATCCAAAAGCAGACGGCAAAGTCGAATTGTCAAAATCCAATATTCTGCTGATCGGCCCTACCGGCTCAGGTAAAACCCTGTTGGCGCAATCTTTGGCGCGCAAACTGGATGTCCCTTTTGTTATGGCGGATGCCACAACCTTGACCGAAGCCGGTTATGTCGGTGAAGACGTCGAACAAATCATCACCAAACTTTTGGGCAAATGTGATTTTGACGTTGAAAAAGCCCAGCGTGGCATCGTTTATATTGATGAAATCGATAAAATCTCACGTAAAAGCGACAATCCGTCCATTACGCGCGACGTATCCGGCGAAGGCGTGCAACAAGCCTTGCTGAAACTGATTGAAGGCACGGTAGCCAGCGTTCCCCCTCAAGGTGGCCGCAAACATCCGAACCAAGAATTCATCAACGTTGACACCACCAACATCCTCTTTATCTGCGGCGGTGCATTTGCCGGCTTGGAAAAAGTCATCCGCCAACGTACTGAAAAAGGCGGTATCGGCTTTGGTGCTGCGGTACACAGCAAAGATGAAAACGCCGATATTTCAGCTCTGTTTGAAACAGTTGAGCCTGAAGACTTGATTAAATTCGGTTTGATTCCCGAGCTTATCGGCCGTCTGCCTGTGATTGCCACACTGGCAGAATTGGACGAAGATGCTTTGGTCAACATTTTGACCGAACCGAAAAACGCCTTGGTCAAACAATACCAAACCTTGTTTGAAATGGAAGATGTCGGCCTTGAGTTTGAAGAAGACGCTTTGCGCAGCATTGCCAAACTGGCGATGGAACGCAAAACCGGTGCGCGCGGTCTGCGCTCTATCGTCGAACGCTGTCTCTTGGACACCATGTACGCCCTACCAGATTTGAAAGACGTAGCCAAAGTTGTCATCAATAAAGAGGTGGTGGAAAAAGGCGAACAGCCAAAACTTTTCCGCGAAGACGGCAGCGAATATAAGCAATAAGGTTTATTCTCCGAAAAAGACGTGTACCCGTTACACGTCTTTTTTATTTTCTTAATAAAACCAAAACCATATTTTCTAATAATGTCCTTATACATAAAAAACAAAGGCCGTCTGAAACATATTCAGACGGCTTTTGTTTTCAAGTTGCTCTAAGTCTGCCTTCATCCGGAGTATTGATGATGGTGACTTCCTTGAATTTTATGAAGCTTATTTTTTTGCTTTCTTAACAGCTTTTTTAGCAGGAGCAGCTTTGGCGGCAGGCTCAGAAGCCGCAGCTTCAGGAGCAGCAGTTTCAGGAGCAGCTACCGGCTCAGATGCAGCAGGCTCGGAGGCAGCTGATTCAGCCGTACGTTGATAGCCTTTGCCTTTCATGCAAGCATCAAACACAGCGCGGTCAGCATTTTCACCAGATGCTTGTTGGCATTGAGTCATTGCTTCTTCAACAGTGATGCGTGGCGCTGCCGCTTCTTCAGGTTTGGAAGAAGAACAAGCTGCCAACATCAGGCTACCAGTTGCAAGAGCGATCAATAAAGTTTTCATAATTGTATATTCCTAAATTTTGATTTTATGGTTTACCGTTAAACGGGAGATACAGGCCAAAAAACAAGCTCTGTACCCCAATATTGAGTACATGAGTACAATTTAGTTTCATTTCAGCCTGTAAGTTTTTGATAAATTAATTCTATTGAAGTTAAGACAAATGCTTAATCCTCAATAAACTCAAAATCTTGCAGACCAATCATTTTTTCTGTTTTTTCACTGTAAAAATATCAAAACGTAGCTGCTCCTAGTCGCAACCATCATTTGGGGAGTCCCTCTTTTTATGGCATAATGGGCTACTTGACGGATTATCCCGCTCCCCATTTTTTCAAACCGCAGAATCAACATCATACTGCGGTTTATCCATTTCAGAATCAGATTTTTCAGACGGCCTCACCATTCAAAAGGCCGTCTGAACAGAAAGCCACCATCATGAATCCTTTCTCTTCACTCGGTTTAGGCAGCGAATTAGTCTCTGCCCTAACCGATCAAGGGTATGAAAACCCGACGCCTATCCAAGCCGCAGCGATTCCTAAAGCCTTGGCAGGACACGATCTTTTGGCCGCAGCACAAACCGGCACAGGTAAAACCGCCGCCTTTATGCTGCCCAGCCTCGAACGCCTGAAACGCTACGCCACATCCAGCACCTCCCCTGCCATGCACCCTGTCCGCATGTTGGTATTGACCCCGACCCGCGAACTGGCCGATCAAATCGATCAAAACGTGCAGGCATATATTAAAAATCTTCCTTTGCGCCATACCGTACTCTTCGGCGGCGTCAATATGGACAAACAAACTGCCGACTTGCGCGCCGGTTGTGAAATCGTTGTCGCTACGGTTGGCCGACTGCTCGACCACGTCAAACAAAAAAACATTAATTTAAACAAAGTTGAAATCGTCGTACTCGATGAAGCCGACCGTATGCTTGATATGGGTTTCATCGACGATATCCGCAAAATCATGCAGATGTTGCCCAAACAGCGACAAACCCTGCTTTTTTCCGCCACTTTCTCACCGCCTATCCGCAAGCTTGCGCAAGATTTTATGCACACGCCTGAAATGGTCGAGGTGGCCGCGCAAAACACCACCAACGCCAATGTCGAGCAACACATCATTGCCGTTGATGCACTTAAAAAACGCAACCTGCTCGAACGTCTGATTGTTGATTTGCATATGAATCAAGTTATTGTTTTCTGCAAAACCAAACAAAGCGTCGATCAAGTTACCCGCGACCTCGTCCGCCGCAACATTGCCGCGCAATCCATCCACGGCGACAAATCCCAACAAAGCCGACTGGAAACCCTCAACGCCTTTAAAGAAGGTACATTACGCGTTTTGGTTGCCACTGACGTTGCCGCACGCGGCCTGGATATTGCCGAGTTGCCTTTCGTCATCAACTACGAGCTGCCAACCCAACCTGAAGACTACGTCCACCGCATCGGACGCACCGGCCGAGCCGGTGCTGACGGCGTTGCCATTTCCTTAATGGATAAAACCGAACAGAAAATGTTTGAATCTATTAAAGAACTAACCGGCAGCGATTTGAATGTGGAACGCATCGAAGGCTTTGAGCCGCATTGGTGGGGCAACGACAATCAAGATGAAGCCGAAGCGCAACCGGTTCAGCACAACGACAGCCGCTCTCGCCGCGATGATAGAAACAAACGCAACGAATATGCGAATAAGTCAGACAAAAACTCGAAAAAAGTAGAAGAGAAAAACGATCCGGGTATTGTCTGCGGCAAAATTGCCGGCAGAACACGCCGCAGCCGTCACGAGCGTCAGCCTTGCGCCCTGCTTCAACCTGGTTTTGGCGTAAAGTAAACAACGCTGATTAATCGGTTTTCTGATTATTTATCCTAAGCAAAGGCCGTCTGAAACTTATCTTTCAGACGGCCTTTTATTAAGCTGAAAATAAAAAGGACGTGATAAACACGCCCTTTATTTTTCCGTTTCAGACGGCCTTTATTATTTTAGGCCGTCTGAAAATCGGTTTAGCTTGTTACCTTAAACATTCACGGTTTCGGCTACTTCGTTGTAGCTGTCGATTTCGTTGAAGTTCATGTAGCGGTAGATTTGGTCGCCCTGCTCGTTGATGATACCGATATTGGCTTGGTATTCTTCAACAGTCGGGATTTTACCCAGTTTGGAGCAGATTGCCGCCAACTCAGCCGAGCCGAGGTAAACAAAGGTGTTTTTACCCAAGCGGTTCGGGAAGTTACGGGTAGATGTGGACATTACAGTCGCGCCTTCGTGTACTTGTGCTTGGTTACCCATACACAATGAGCAACCCGGCATTTCCATACGCGCGCCGGCACGGCCGAGTACGCCGTAGTGGCCTTCGTCGGACAACTCTTTCGCGTCCATTTTGGTCGGCGGCGCTACCCACAGGCGCACGGGAATATCGCTCTTGCCTTCCAAGAGTTTGGAAGCGGCGCGGAAGTGGCCGATGTTGGTCATACAAGAACCGATGAACACTTCGTCAATTTTGGTGCCGGAGCGTTCAGACATGAAGCACACGTCATCTGGGTCGTTCGGGCAAGCAATAATCGGCTCTTTAATGTCGTCCATGTTGATTTCAATCACGGCGGCGTATTCGGCATCTTTATCTGCTTCGAGCAACTCAGGATTTGCCAACCATGCTTCCATGGCTTTGATACGGCGTTCCAAAGTGCGCGAATCTTGATAGCCGTTGGCAATCATGTTTTTCATCAACACAATATTGGATTTCATGTACTCGATAATCGGCTCTTTGTTGAGCTTCACAGTACAGCCTGCAGCGGAGCGTTCGGCGGACGCGTCAGTTAATTCAAAGGCTTGTTCCACTTTCAAATCAGGCAGACCTTCGATTTCGAGGATGCGGCCGGAGAAGATGTTTTTCTTACCGGCTTTGGCAACAGTAAGCAGACCTTGTTTAATCGCGTACAGCGGAATGGCGTTCACCAAGTCACGCAGGGTTACGCCCGGTTGCAGTTTACCGCTGAAGCGTACCAATACAGACTCAGGCATATCGAGCGGCATCACACCGGTGGCTGCTGCGAAAGCAACCAAGCCGGAGCCGGCAGGGAAAGAAATACCGATAGGGAAACGGGTGTGGCTGTCGCCGCCGGTACCAACTGTATCAGGCAACAGCAGACGGTTGAGCCATGAGTGAATCACGCCATCACCCGGACGCAGGGATACACCGCCACGGGTAGAGATGAAAGCAGGCAATTCTTTATGAGTTCTCACATCGACAGGTTTTGGATAAGCCGCGGTGTGACAGAAAGACTGCATCACCATATCTGCTGAGAAGCCCAAGCAAGCCAGGTCTTTCAATTCGTCGCGAGTCATCGGACCGGTAGTATCTTGCGAGCCAACAGTAGTCATGCGTGGTTCGCAGTAAGTACCCGGACGCACGCCTTTGCCTTCCGGCAAACCGCAGGCACGGCCAACCATTTTTTGAGCCAAGGTGAAACCGGCTTTGCTTTCGGCAGGCGCTTGAGGCAGACGGAACTCGGTAGAAGCAGGCAATTTCAGTGCTTCGCGCGCTTTGGCAGTCAGACCGCGACCAATAATCAAGTTGATACGGCCACCGGCTTGCACTTCGTCCAGCAATACTTGTGATTTCAGGCTGAACTCGGCAACAGTTTCGCCGTTTTTCACGATTTTGCCTTCATAAGGCAGGATATCGACGACATCGCCCATTTTCAGAGCAGATACATCAACTTCAATCGGCAATGCGCCGGAGTCTTCTTGAGTATTGAAGAAAATCGGCGCAATTTTGCCACCCAGGCATACGCCGCCAAAACGTTTGTTCGGTACGAACGGAATATCTTCGCCTGTATGCCAAATCACAGAGTTGGTAGCAGATTTACGTGAAGAACCGGTACCGACCACGTCGCCAACGTAAGCAACCGGATGGCCTTTAGCTTTGAGTTCTTCCAATAATTTAATCGGACCGACTTCGCCCGGTTTGTCAGGCGTGATGCCATCGCGCGGGTTTTTTAACATCGCCAGCGCGTGCAGAGGGATATCAGGACGGCTCCATGCATCAGGTGCAGGAGAGAGGTCGTCTGTATTGGTTTCACCATCGACTTTGAAGACGGTAACAGTGATTTTTTCTGGAACTTTGGCGCGTGAGGTGAACCATTCGGCATCTGCCCAAGATTGCAATACTTCTTGCGCGTATTTATTGCCTTTTTCGGCTTTTTCTTGAACATCGTGGAAAGAGTCAAACATCAACAGAGTGTGTTTCAGACCATTTGCAGCAATAGGCGCAAGTTTGTCGTTGTCCAAGAGTTCGATGAGTGCATGAATGTTGTAGCCGCCAAGCATGGTACCCAACAGCTCGGTAGCATACTCAGGGGAAATCAGCGGACTGGATGCGCTGCCTTCGGCAACGGCTGCCAAAAATGAGGCTTTAACTTTGGCGGCATCATCCACACCGGGTGGTACGCGGTGAGCCAACAGCTCAACCAAGAATTCACCTTCACCGGCAGGTGGATTTTTCAGCAGCTCAACCAAATCAGCAGTCTGCTGAGCAGTCAGAGGAAGGGCGGGAATACCAAGGGCGGCGCGCTCGGCGGCGGCTTTACGATAGGCTTCTAACATCTCTTTGTTCCTTTTTCTGTTTTTTCTTCTGGGCAGTTGCAAATGATTTGCAATTAAGGATTGTAAACAATCCTTTTAAGTATCATAGACCAGTTTTCAAAAAATGGGAACAGTTATGTTACTGAGTGTAATAAATTTAAACTATTTTGTTTAATGTATTAATAGTCCAACCTATCCAAAGCCGCCCTCTTCTACGCGTTTTAGCCAAACAGACGGGAAACTTCGGCTGATTTTTTACGGTACGGCAATATGATTTCAACGCGGAACAGGCCGTCTGATTGGATGTTTCTGATTTTCGCGTCGGTGTCATACATCAAAGTCAGGCGCTCTTTCAGATTGCGCAGAGCCATAGAATTGCCTTTATGCGGCTTGGTATTTTCGTTAGGTTCTGTTCCGCACGGATTTTCGATACTGATGAAAATAGATGATTTTTCCAATTTTGTTAATACCGTAATTATCCCTGGACGGTGGATAGATTCGACACCGTGAAATACGGCATTTTCCAAAAGCGGTTGCAGCAGCAGATGCGGCGTTTCCGCATCATCGGGCGCATGGTGCTGCCACATAACCTGTACGCGCATATGTCCCATGCGGATTTGCTCGATGGCAATATATTCTTGCGCCCACTCGATTTCCTGCCCCAAGGTACTGTTTTGACTACCGTCGCGTAGTTGTGCTCGGAACAGGTTGGCCAGATTTTCCAACAGAGTTTCCGCATCATACGGGCGCAGACGGATTAAGCTGATGGCGGCATTTAGGCTGTTAAACAAGAAATGCGGACGGATACGCGCCGTCAACGCGCTTAGCCTGGCTTCGGAAATGGAAGGCGCAAGGCTGTTGCGACGGGCGGCTTCGATGTACATGAAACTGAAACAAAAAAAGGTCAGCAAGAAGAAGTGTTGAATCAGCGGCCACATCTCCGTCTTCAAAATCACTAGATCGACAAACAAAAAAATCAGCAGGTTGGAGACGTAGGAAATCACGACGCTGTACTGCGAGCGAAGCAGGGACGGCGCAAATGCCTGTAAGAAATAGACTTTAAGTAAAATTAAGAGGATGACGGGGCAAGCCCATGAAAAATGTTGGAAAATCTGTTCCGGATAAGGTACGCCCGATACCGTCATCAACGGAAAGATAAACAAACTGATTAATAAAACAATGAGCAGGCGCACCAAAGTTGCGGAATTGCGCAAATCCGGCACTGCGAAATTCTGGTTTATTTGACGTATAATAGACATGATTTCAACCGTTTTCTTTCATAATGTATAGACGGGTCTGCTATATTGAAGACGTAGACCCTGTTTTTTTATTTATATTTTAAGGATGCTGATATGAGCAAGGACAAAACCTGGTCAGGCCGTTTTAACGAACCTGTTTCCGAGCTGGTCAAAAAATATACCGGCTCGATTGATTTTGACAAACGACTGGCAGAATGGGACATCCAAGGCTCGCTGGCACACGCGCAAATGCTGACACAGTCGGGCGTTTTGAGCGAAGACGACCTCTCCGCCATCCGTCAGGGCATGGCCGAGATTATAGCAGAAATCAAGGAAGGAACTATTTCCTGGTCGCTGGATTTGGAAGATGTCCACATGAACATCGAACGCCGCCTCACCGACAAAATCGGCGATGCGGGCAAACGTCTGCATACCGGCCGCAGCCGCAACGACCAAGTCGCTACCGACATCCGCCTGTGGCTGCGCGATCAAATTACCGTTATTCAAAGCCTGATTCAAAACCTTCAGACGGCCTTAGTCGATTTAGCAGAACAAAACGCCACAACCGTCATGCCCGGCTTTACCCACCTGCAAGTTGCCCAACCCGTTAGTTTTGGGCATCACATGCTTGCCTACGTCGAAATGCTCGGCCGCGATTTTGAACGCATGGCCGACTGTCGCAAACGCGTCAACCGTATGCCGCTCGGCGCCGCCGCACTGGCCGGTACCACCTACCCGATTCAGCGCGAAATTACCGCCGAGCTGCTGGGCTTTGAACAAATCTGCCAAAACTCGCTCGATGCCGTATCTGACCGCGATTTTGCCATTGAGTTCACCGCCGCCGCCTCGCTGATTATGGTTCACCTGAGCCGCCTGTCTGAAGAATTGATTTTGTGGATGAGCCCGCGTTTCGGCTTTATCGACATCGCCGACCGTTTCTGCACCGGCTCGTCCATCATGCCGCAGAAAAAAAACCCCGACGTACCTGAACTCGTGCGCGGTAAATCCGGTCGCGTGATTGGCCACCTTATCGGCCTGGTTACCCTGATGAAATCGCAACCTTTGGCATACAACAAAGACAATCAGGAAGACAAAGAGCCATTGTTTGACACTGCCGACACGCTTATCGACACCCTGCGCATTTACGCCGACATGATGCGCGGTGTAACCGTCAAACCCGACAATATGCGCGCCGCCGTCATGCAGGGTTTTGCAACGGCTACCGACTTGGCGGATTACTTGGTGAAAAAAGGCATGCCTTTCCGCGACAGCCACGAAGTTGTTGCCCAAGCCGTGCGCCATGCCGATGAAGCTGGCGTTGATTTGAGCGAATTGCCGCTTGAAGTCTTGCAAGGTTTCAGCGGTTTGATTGCCGACGACGTTTACAGCGTACTGACACCCGAAGGCAGCTTAAACGCGCGCAACCACTTGGGCGGCACCGCGCCTGAACAAGTCCGTTTCCAAGTCAAACGCTGGCGTGAATTGTTGGCTTAAACCCATCTAAACACATAATAAAAGGCCGTCTGAAAATTTTCAGACGGCCTTTTGATTACCTGTGTTACACTCAACCGCACAATAAAAACAGATAAACCTAAACTTACCTTCAAACGAGAAAACACGCCTCCTGACTTTGCCGCCGTCTTCATACAAAAGGAGCAAGGATGAAAAACATTGTCTTAAAATTGGTCATGATCTGCCTATGCTGCGGATGCTATGCCGTATTCGTTGCCTGGGAAAATGGCGGATTCAGCCAGCTCCATGATTTTCAAGCAATAGAGAGCAACGGCATGAGTGTATACCTTCATCAAACCTCCGCCGCCACCATGCAGGCCGAAAAAAGCGAGCTGTCGATTTTGCAAAACAACCAAAACAGCTTAGCCTCTTGCGTCGGCATTGAATCTTTATGCGAACACGCCAAGCCGGGCATCTGGGTTGAACATGCCAAATTCTTACAACACAAAGACACGGGCAAATTATTGGTACTTTCGTTGGATTATTTGGAAAACGATGACACCGCAAAAACCCTACACAACCGCTATACTGCATCGCTCCTCCCCCAAGCAGACAGAACGGAAGCGTGGCATTATGCCCGGCGTACATTTTTGAGCTCAATAATATTTCTAATGGGCATCCATCTGCTGCCAATGATTTTTGCCCTATTCGAAGAAAAGACAAGCGCAGCATAAAAACATGCTGTCTGAACACATTTTCAGACGGCATGTTTCATTATTAAAGCTTAACGCGGATGAACCATATCGGCAGGAACGACCAATTCGTCAAACTCTTCGCCTGTCAGCAAGCCCAATTCGATGGCGGTTTCGCGCAACGATTTGTCGTTTTTGTAGGCGGTTTTGGCGACTTTGGCGGCGTTTTCGTAGCCGATTTTACGGTTTAACGCGGTAACGAGCATCAGGGAATGGTGCAGGAAATAGTCGATTTTTTCCGGCACGGGTTCAATGCCGACGGCGCAGTGTTCGTTGAAGCTGTTGCACGCATCGCCCAACAGGCGGATGGATTGCAAGAGGTTGTAGGCGATAACGGGCATATAGACGTTCAGCTCAAAGTTGCCCGATGCACCCGCCATGCCGATGGTAACGTCGTTGCCGAACACTTGGCAGCACACCATGGTCATCGCTTCGCATTGGGTCGGGTTGACTTTGCCCGGCATGATGGACGAACCCGGCTCGTTTTCGGGGATTTTGATTTCGCCCAAACCGCAGCGCGGGCCGCTTGCCAGCCAGCGGATGTCGTTGGCAATTTTGTTCAGGCTTGCCGCCAGCGTTTTCAATGCGCCCGAAGCGGCAACGGCGGCATCGCGTCCGCCCAAGGCTTCAAATTTGTTCGGCGCGCTGACAAACGGCAGGCCGGACAGTTCGGCGAGTTTGGCGGCGGCTTTTTCGGCGTATTCGGGATGGCTGTTCAAACCCGTGCCGACCGCAGTGCCGCCCAAAGCGAGTTCGTACAAACCTTTGAGCGCGTCGTTCAGACGGCCTAAGCCGTGGTCGAGCTGGGAAACGTAGCCGGAAAATTCTTGTCCCAAAGTCAACGGCGTCGCATCTTGCAAGTGGGTGCGGCCGATTTTGACGATGGGGGCGAATTCTTTGGCTTTTTTGTCCAATGTATCACGCAAGGCTTGGACGGCAGGGATCAGGTGGCGGTTGATTTCAATCGCGGCAGCAACGTGGATGGCGGTCGGGAACGCGTCGTTGGTCGATTGCGCGTGGTTCACATGGTCGTTGGGATGGACGGGCTGATACGCCGCCAAACCCGTACCGGCGATTTCGTTGGCGCGGTTTGCCAGCACTTCGTTCATGTTCATATTGGACTGCGTGCCGGAGCCGGTCTGCCAAACCACTAAGGGGAACTGCCCGTCGAGCTTGCCGTTCAACACGTCGTCCGCCGCCTGCGTAATCAAATCCGCCTGCTCGGGCTTAATTCTGCCGAGGGAAACATTGGTTGCTGCGGCGGCTTTTTTCACCAGCGCCAAAGCATAAATCAACGGCTGCGGCAGGGTTTCACCGCCGATTTTGAAATTGTTACGGCTGCGCTGGGTCTGCGCGCCCCAATAGGCTTCGGACGGGACTTCGACATTGCCCATGGTGTCGTGTTCGGTACGGGTACTCATGCGTTTCTCCTACATTTAAACAGAAATAATAATGATTCGTAAATTTATTATACCCAGCAAAAGGCTGTCTGAAAAGAGAGAGGTTTTCAGACAGCCTTTTGCTTTATTAACCTGAAATACTAATAGAAGATAAAACCCGATTTCGGAGCAAATGCAACCTGCGCCGCCGCTCCCCTCTTCTAAAAATTTTCCTCCTTGCCGATTTGTGTTCTACGCTAAGTGTTTATCGACAATAAATACCTTATCGTTTCTTTACTTTGCTTCTCTCTAAGAGCATAATAAATAAAAATGATTATCAGGATATAGATAATGAAACAAAACCATTTGATTTGCTTGTTAATGAGCAGTTTTGCCGCCGCAAACGGCTTTGCCGAAACCTTGGCAGACCCTGATGAAATCCAGCCTGTCAAAACCTTCTCCCCTCCCAAACCGATTGCTCCGACCGCGGCTCAGGGCTATTTCCCCGAAAACCAATTCGACCGCACCGACCGCAGCGATCATTACTTTGTTACCGAAAACATAGACCAAGCCTTCCGTCCGTTGAAAGCGAACAGCGGCTTCTACGGCAAAAGCTTTTACAATTCCATTACCGCGCAAGCGCGCAGGGCAAAAGTGTACGGCGTGGCCAACCTCAATCACACCAAGGCCAACGGCTACAAAGACGGCGACGGCAATCAGACCGATTGGAAATACAGCCGTTTCAATCAAGCTTTGGTACTCGGTTTCGTGCCGTCTGAAAATCAGGAATACCGCCTCACTTATCTGCACGACGACATCAACAACGACCGCCAACCGCAGTTCGTCAACGACGCATTGGATACCGAACGCCACATCGCCAAGCTCAACGCGCGTTGGGGCAATGCCGATTTGAGCAATACGGTCAGCGCGGAAGCAGGTGTCATCAAACTCAAACGCCATGCCGACAATTACTCCTTGCGACCAAACAACACGCCGCAGCAAGTGTTCGTAGAGCTTGACCGCAAAGTGTATGATTTCTCGCTCAAACACGATGCGGACTTCGGCAAATTCCACAACACCGCCGCCGTCAGCTACCGCAACGACAGCCAAAACGGCGAACGCAACGCCCACACCGCCATGCGCGACTTCCTCAACGGCTACCGTTTCGCCGATGTACACCTAGACCGCTGGCGCATTGCCGATACCTTGTCCTACAAATTCAACGACCAACACAAACTGGGCTTGGGTTTGAGCTACGAACTCAATGAAGCGGACGTACGCAAAAATACAGCGCAGCCCGCCCATCCAATGAACCGCAACCTTGCCTTCGCCTCATCGCAACAAATCTGGAAAACCCATTACGGCTACGACTTCAACGGTAAAGTGCGCCGTCATGCCTTCTCAGGCGAACTCAAATACGATTTCATGCCGTCTGAAACGCAAAAATACAGCGTTTCCCTTGCTCACTTAGAACGCATCGGCGACAACACCGAACGCTTCAACTCGCTTGCCGCTATCGTACAAAACCGCATGAACGGCGCATTGATGAACCAAAAACCAGCCGCCGCCATCGCAGGCAATCCCCTGCTGAAAACCGAAAAACACAACCGCATCGAACTCACCGCCGACAGCCGCAACGACTACTACAACGGCTACATGAACTCGTTGGCAGGCGCAGGCTGGAACGTAGGCGGCACGCTTGTGGCAGACAAAGTCAAAGACCTGATTATTTTTGACCGCGCCCACGGACAAAGCGGCACGGCTTCCAAAGGCGGCGGCATCATCACACGCAACGTGGACGCTCGATTGTTTACCGCACAGGCCTACGCGCGTTACAACTTTAATCCGCATTGGGCGGCAGGCATCAAAGCCGCCTACAACTACGGGCACAACGAAACCGACGGCAGGCCGCTCTATCAAATCCGTCCGTTTGAAGCCGCCGTCCAAGCCGACTACAAAAACTACTTTGCCCACGGCAGCTACAACATCGGCGCCGCAACACGCTTTGTCGCCAAACAAACCCGCGGCGATTTTGACGCGGCAAGCGGTCTGGGCATAGACAAACGCGAAGCCGCCAAAGGCTTTACCGTTGCCGACGTGTACGCAGGCATGAACATCAAAGACAAATACGGCTTGCGCTTGGGCGTGAACAACGTGTTCAACAAAAAATACGCCGAACACATCAGCGGCGACCACGTCCTCGCCCTGTCGCCCAGCGTAGTGTATGCACCGGGCAGGACGTATTGGTTGAGTTTGCATGCGGCTTTTTAAAATCAGGCCGTCTGAAAGAATGCCTACACTGGCTTATTAAGAATTAGGAGATAAAAAAATGGATATGAAAAGACGCGATTTCTTAAAAATGACCGCCGCGCTGGCTGCGGCAGGTGTTTCACCTTCGCTGTTGGCGGCGGGGAAAGAGCAATTTACCGTGTACGGCGCGCCGGCAATGCCCAGCGTAACCATTGCCGTAGCAGCGTTGCAAGGCAAACTGGCGAAACAGGCAGATGTATCGCTTAAAATCTGGCGATCGCCCGATCAACTGCGTGCAGGCGTAGCAAGCGGACAATTTAAAGTCATGATGAGCCCGAGCAATGTCGGCGTGAACCTGCGCAACCAAGGGCAGAAAGTCGGCATGGTCAATATTTTGACCAACGGCATCACACAGCTGATGTGCAAAGGCAGCGCGATTGCCTCGCCGCAGGATTTGGTCGGCAAAAAAATCCTTGTGCCGTTTAAAAACGACATGCCCGACATCGTGCTGCAAGCCTTGTTGAAAAAACTGAAAATCGACGCACACAAAGTCGGCATCACTTACACTGCCACGCCGCCCGAAGCAGTCGGACTGTTTTTGAGCAAGGATTACCACGCCGCCATTCTGCCCGAACCGATGGCAACTGCCAGCCTACTGAAAGGCAAAACCATGGGCGTAAACGTCGTGCGCGGATTTGACTTGGTGAAGGCATGGGGACAGGCGTTTGACACCAAACCGCTGATTCCGATGGCGGGCATCATCGCCAACGAAGAATATTTCCACGCGCACAAGGCGCAGTTCGACATCTTCCATCAGGATTTGAAAAACGCGCTCAACTGGATACTCGCCAACCGCCAAAGCGCGGCGAAAATCGGCAAAAACTACCTCCCAGCCCCCGAACCCGCCCTAGTCATGGGCTTGGACGGCGCGCGGCTGACGGTAACCAAAGGCAGCGAAGTGAAGAACGAGATTTTAAAGTTTTACGAAATCCTGATGCAGTTCAACCCGAAACTCTTGGGCGGCAAGCTGCCGGATAACGGGTTCTTCTTGGCTTAAAATGGGAGAAAGGCCGTCTGAAAAAAAGGGGAATACCTGATTTATCATTTTTCAAATGACCTATAAGGCAATAATCAGATCGGCATACAAACAGCCGTCTGAAATCAATCTTTCAGACGGCCTTTTTCTAAGAAGTGATTTTAATTAATCCCTTCCACCAAAATTGCACGGCCAGTTGTTGCGCCCAAACGGATGGATTTAAATTGGTCATACTCTGGGCTGTTGTACCATGCTCGTGCGGATGCCATATCAGGGAAACGCAATACTACGGAGCCATCAAAATCTGCTCCTTCAAAGGCTTCATGCTCACCATTTGCCACTAAAATCTCGCCCCCAAAAGGCGCAAGTGTCGGTACGCCAAGTTTTCGGTAGTGGTCATAGGCAGATTGGTCTTTCATTTCATCACGAATAAAGATAACGTAAGCAGTCATGATATTTTCCTTTTCAAAAATTATGGGTTGATATGTTGGATATTATTATAGAAAGCCGTCTGAAATTTTAGACGGCCTTTATGTCGAAATTAATTATTATGATATTTTTTATTACAAATCAAACGATTGAGTAACATTCACATGTAAACGTACATCGACGTTGCCACGAGTGGCGTTAGAGTAAGGGCAAACTTCGTGAGCACGAGTGATTAATTTGCGCGCCTCATCTTCAGTCAAACCTGCTACGGTAATCGTGATATCCAAATCCAAACCGAATGCACCATCTGGTTTTTGACCGATGCCCACGCCGACAGTGGTGGAAGATTTCGTTGGTTTCAAACCAAGAGTCGGTGCTACATGGTTCATCGCGCTATCAAAGCAGGCCGCATAGCCCATGGCAAAAAGCTGCTCGGGGTTAGTGCCATGTTTGCCGCTTTCATTTTGAAATGAAACCAAATCAAAGCCGATTGAACCATCGTCCACTTGGGTACGACCATCACGTCCACCGGTTGCTGTTGCTGATGTTTTGTAGAAAATTTTCATGATATTGTCCTCAATTCAATATTGGTTAAATGTTTTGGCGTACTGCCGTTGAAAGTGAGTTCATTATATTGAACAGCAATATGAAGTGTTATATGATTTATCCAAATTACTTGCCCATTCCTACAAAACCATGTTCTCAACTGAAACGATAGAACGCTTATTAAAAGTTATTCCACATAACGAAACCTATTCATCTCCAATTAAAGGCTTGGTAATGCGCCATGCCGATCAGCCGTTTTGCTACGAGGGTATTATTCAAGAACCGAGCATTTGCATCGTGTTAAGTGGGGAACGTGAAATACAACTAGGCGAACAATGTTACCGTTTTGACAATCAACACTTTATGTTCTGCCCTGTCAATGTGCCTATGCGCGGCGAAATTAAATATGCCGAGCCGAAAAAGCCGTTTTTAGTGATGTCGATGAAAATTGATATTGAAAGCGTTAGCAAGATTTTATTAGCAAATCCAAACCTTGCAGATGATATTCAACAGGGCGACGAAGGTTTTGCACAATGGCATTTGGATGAATCTCTCAAAAATGCCGTTGAACGCTTATTACTCTTGCACGAAAATCCAAAAGATATTGAGTTTCTTGCACCGCTTATCCAACAAGAAATTTATTATCGACTCCTTACAGGCGAGCAAGGTGGCAAATTTAAAGCTATGGTAAGCAATGGATCACACACCAAAAAATCGCCCAAGCCACCCATTATCTGCAACAACATTTTAGTGAAACCATCACCGTGGAAACCTTGGCAAATCTGAGCGGCATGTCATTATCTGGCTTTCATAGTCATTTTAAGAAGATAACCAGCCTTTCACCGCTGCAATATCAAAAATCCTTACGTTTGATGGAAGCCAGACGACTGATCGCACAAGAAGGACGAGGCATTACCGAAACTGCTTACCAAGTCGGCTACGAGTCGCCTAGTCAGTTCAGCCGTGAATACAAACGCTATTTCGGGCATGCTCCAAAAAGGGAAGCGGGGGTAAAATAGTCAGCAATGCAAGGAAGTTCAGCCCACCGTTTTTTAGATGATATTGAGCTGGGTTACGCTAGCAGTTAACCCAACCAATATTTTCAGACGGCCTATCATCTCCAAACCATCACTATGAACCAACACCCAAACCATGATTAAAACCGACAAAATCCGCAAACCGCAACCTGCGGTGTTTTACATCATCGACTACCTTTGGAGCGGCTTTGCCGGTCTGAGCGTGGCGATGGTGGTGGTGGCATTGTGGGCGTGGGGCAGTGCTGTGTTCGGTGAGTTTATGCTGCCTGCGCCGGTGGAAGTGTTTCAAAAGTCTCTGGATTTATTGAAACATTTTCAGGAAAACGAAATCGGGATTTCGCTGTGGCGGTCGGTGGTGGGCATTTCGGTTGCGCTGGTGGCGGGATTGGCGGCGGGGCTGGTGGCGGGCAGTTTTAAGACGGCGATGGCGTTGCTTAAGCCTGTGATTACGATTTTGTTGGCGATGCCGCCGATTATTTGGGTAGTGATGGCGTTGTTTTGGTTTGGTTTCGGTAATCCGAGCGTGCTGTTTACCATCATTGTGTTGGTTGCGCCACTGACGTTTGCGAGTGCGGCGGTCGGGATGGCGAGCGTGAACAAGCAGCACGAGGAGTTGTTTGACGCTTATAAATTAGGCCGTCTGAAAAAAATCCGCTATCTGTATATCCCGCATCTGACGGGCTATGTGATTTCCAGCATCGGCGTGGCGGTGGCGATGGGGGTGAAGGTGGTGATTATGGCGGAACTCTTGGGCGCGAGCGAAGGCGTGGGCGCGCGGATTGCGGACGCGAGGGCGATGCTGGAGACTTCGACGGTAATGGCTTATGTGGTGTTGGTCATCGTGTTTGTGTCGCTGTTTGAATACCTGATTACCAAGCCTTTGGAAATTTTGTTTATGCCGTGGAGGAGATAATGCTCTGTCTTGAAAACGTGCGTTTTGAAATTCTCCGCGACTCCATTGTGCGCGATTTCAGTTTGAACCTGCAACACGGCGAAGTGAAAGCTTTGTTCGGGCCGAGCGGCTGTGGCAAGACGACGGTTTTGCGGCTGATTGCGGGCTTGGAAACGCCGAAATCGGGTACGATACGCAATACTTTCCGCAAAACGGGTTTTCTGTTTCAGGAAAACCGCTTGCCGGAAAACCTGACCGCGATGCAGAATATTGCGATTTTTATGGACAAATCCGATGAGGGCGAAATCATCACGCTGGCGGCGAAAGTCGGGCTGACTGCGGGCGATTTGAACAAATATCCGACCGAGTTGTCCGGCGGCATGGCGAAACGGGTGGCGTTTTTGCGCCTGCTGCTGTGCGGCTGCGACCTTGCCTTGCTGGACGAGCCGTTTGTCGGTTTGGACCGCGATTTGCGCGATATTTTGGTTGCCATGCTGGTGGAAAAAATTGAGCGGCAGGGCATGGCGTGTATGCTGGTAACGCACGACCGCTTCGAAGCCGCGCGCCTGAGCCATGAAATCATGCTGCTTTCCACTAAGGGCATGAACGTGCAAAACGTGATAACCCTGCCCACGCCGCTGTCCGAACGCGATTCGGCTTTTGAAGAAGCCGTGGTGGCAAGGGAGTTCCAGGGGATTCATTATTATGAGTGATGAGGGAAATTTGAATATCTGACGAACCTTGCGATTCGTTGCCCTCTCCCTAACCCTCTCCCACGAGGAGAGGGGATCAGGTTTCTGAAAATCAGAGGGCGCGTAGGGTTGGGAATCAGTTGGCAGGTAAACCCGAAAATGTTCGGGCTCAACAGCTTAATCCCCTCTCCCCGTGGGAGAGGGCTAGGGAGAGGGTAAGCAAGCCGCAGGCTTGCCTCTTTAGCGAAAGATACGAATCTGTTATCCGAACGCGATTCGGTTTTTGAAAAAGCCGTGGTGCCAAGGGAGCACGGGATTCATTATGAGGTGCTTTATGTTTTCGACTGTGATTACTGCTGCTGTTTTATATATTGCTACAGCAGTAGATTTGTTGGTAATACTATTAATATTTTTTGCTAGAGCAAATACTAGAAAAGAATATCGAGATATTTATATCGGACAATATTTAGGTTCTGCAATTTTAATATTAGTTAGTTTATTTCTAGCTTTTGTTTTGAATTATGTTCCGGAAAAATGGGTGTTGGGTTTATTAGGTTTAATACCGATTTACTTAGGTATTAAAGTTGCTATTTACGACGATTGTGAGGGCGAAAAAAGAGCTAAAAAAGAATTGGATGAAAAAGGATTGTCAAAATTAGTCGGTATTGTTGCTTTGGTTACAGTTGCTAGTTGTGGTGCAGATAATATTGGACTTTTTGTTCCTTACTTTGTGACTTTAGATCTTGTCGACTTATTAGTTACTCTTCTTGTATTTTTAATATTGATTTTTGTTTTAGTATATACAGCACAAAGATTGGCTAATATTTCAGGTGTTGGTGAAATTGTAGAGAAGTTTAGTCGTTGGATAATGGTCGTTATTTATATTGGTTTAGGGTTATTTATTATTATTGAAAATAATACAATTCGAACAATAATATCAATAATATGAATGATACGGGCATTTGAGTATCTGACGAACCTTGCGGTTCGTTGCCCTCTCCCTAACCCTCTCCCACGGGAGAGGGAATCAGATTTCTGAAAATCAGAGAGCGCAGGATTGGGGATCGGATGGCAGGTAAACCTGAAAATGTTCGGGCCTGGCAGCCTAATCCCCTCTCCCCGTGGGAGAGGGCTAGGGAG
>NZ_KV831701.1:238644-261427 GCF_001837185.1 Neisseria sp. HMSC064D07
CCCCTCTCCCCGTGGGAGAGGGCTAGGGAGAGGGCAAGCAAGCCGCAGGCTTGCTTCTTTGGCGAAAGATACGGCCCTGTCCGCCCAATAAATCCATATCCGAAAGCATCTTCATGCAGAATCAAGCCAAGCCATGAATAAATTTTTCACCCACCCCATGCGGCCGTTTTTCGTCGGCGCGGCGGTGCTTGCCATACTCGGCGCGTTGGTGTTTTTCATCAGCCCCGGCGCCATCGTCCTGCACCGCCAAATCTTCTTAGAACTCATGCTGCCTGCGGCATACGGCGGTTTTCTGACTGCCGCCATGCTCGAATGGACGGGCTATAAAGGTCGTCTGAAACCCGTTGCCACCGTCTTGGCAGCGCTGTTGCTCGTGGCATCCGTCCTGCTGCCGTTTGCGCCGCAAACCGCTTCGTTTTTCGTTGCCGCCTATTGGCTGGTGTTGCTGTTGTTCTGCGCTTGGCTGATTTGGCTTGACCGCAACACGGACAACTTTGCCCTTCTAATGCTGCTCGCCGCGTTCACCGTTTTTCAGACGGCCTATGCCGTTAGCGGCAATTTGAACTTACTTCGCGCGCAAGTGCATCTGAACATGGCGGCGGTCATGTTCGTATCTGTGCGCGTCAGCGTCCTTCTAGGAGCGGAAGCCCTCAAAGAATGTCGTCTGAAAGACCCCGTATTCATCCCCAACGTCGTCTATAAAAACATCGCTATTACTTTCCTGCTCTTGCACGCCGCCGCCGAACTTTGGCTGCCCGCGCAAACCGCCGGTTTTACCGCGCTTGCCGTCGGCTTCATCCTACTCGCCAAGCTGCGTGAGCTTCACCATCACGAACTCCTGCGCAAACACTACGTCCGCACTTATTACCTGCTCCAGCTCTTTGCCGCCACAGGCTATCTGTGTACAGGCGCGGCGAAACTGCAAAACTTGCCTGCTTCCGCGCCCCTGCACCTGATTACCCTCGGCGGCATGATGGGCGGCGTGATGATGGTGTGGCTGACTGCTGGACTGTGGCACAGTGGCTTTACCAAACTCGACTACCCGAAACTTTGCCGCATTGCCGTCCCCCTACTCTTTATGGCTGCTGTATCGCGCGCTTTCTTGATGAACGTGAACCCGATATTCTTCATCACACTCCCTGCGATTCTGACCATCGCCGTGTTCGTACTGTATCTTTTCACGTTTGTACCGATATTTCGGGAAAATGCATTTACGGATGATCCAGAATAAAACAAAAGGCCGTCTGAAAGTTTCAGACAGCCTTGGCATTTAACTAAATGCTTTATTTGTTGGCGTTCAAATAAAGATTAATCAGACGTGTAGTCGAGCTGTCGTGTTTTTGCACTTCGGTCTCGCCGGTCAATTCGGCAAGAATGGTTTTGGCCAGTTGTTTGCCGAGTTCTACGCCCCATTGGTCAAAGCTGTTGATGCCCCAAATAATGCCTTGGACGAAGGTTTTGTGTTCGTACATGGCAATCAGGCTGCCCATATTGCGCGGGTTGATTTTGTCCATGAGGATGAGGTTGGTCGGACGGTTGCCGGAGAAGGTTTTGTGCGGAACCAGCTCTTCGATACGCACTTCGTCCATGCCTTGGGCTTGAAGCTCGGCGCGTACTTCGTCAGGCGTTTTGCCACGCATAAAGGCTTCGGCTTGAGCAAAGACGTTCGCCAACAGGATTTCATGGTGGCCGCGCAGGTTGCTGCGTTTTTCAAGGGAGGCAATCAGGTCAATCGGCGTGATGTGCGTACCTTGGTGCAGCAGTTGGAAGAATGCGTGCTGGCCGTTGATACCGGTTTCGCCCCAAATAATCGGCGAAGTTTCGTAACCGACAGCTTTGCCGTCAAGGGTCACTTGTTTGCCGTTGCTCTCCATATCGAGCTGCTGGATGAATTTGGGCAGGCGGTGGAGATGTTGGTCGTAAGGCGCGATAACGTGGCTGCCGCCGCCGTAGTAGTTGATGTACCAAACGCCGATAAGGGCAAGGATAACTGGCAGGTTGCGCTCCAGCGGCGTGTTGATGAAGTGTTGGTCCATCAGATGCGCGCCGTTGAGCATTTCGATGAAGTTTTCTTCGCCGAGGTACAGCATAATTGGCAGGCCGATGGCAGACCACAGGCTGTATCGTCCGCCGACCCAGTCCCAGAATTCAAACATATTGGCGGTGTCGATACCGAATTCGGCAACGGCTTTTTGGTTGGTCGATACGGCAACGAAGTGTTTGGCGACGGCGCTTTCATCGCCTGCATGATCCAAGAACCATTTACGCGCGGTCAGGGCGTTGGTCAGGGTTTCTTGAGTGGTAAAGGTTTTGGAAGCAATGATGAACAGCGTGGTTTCAGGGTGGACTTTAGACAATACGTCGCGCAGTTGTGAGCCGTCCACGTTGGAGACGAAGTGCATCTTCAGGCGCGGATGACCGAAAGGTTTGAGCGCGGTACACATCATCAGAGGGCCGAGGTCGGAGCCGCCGATACCGATGTTGACGACGTCGGTAATGACTTGATTGGTATAGCCCAACCAGCTGCCGCTGCGGACTTCATGCGCGAACTCGCCCATGCGTTGCAAGACATGGTTGACCTTAGGCATCACATCCTCGCCGTCCACGACGATAGGGGCATTGGTGCGGTTGCGCAGGGCAACGTGGAGTACGGCGCGGTTTTCTGTCGTATTGATTTTTTCGCCGCGGAACATTTGCTGCATCCGTTCCGGCACACCTGCTTCACGCGCCAACTCGAACAAAAGCGACATGGTTTCGTCGTTGATACGGTTTTTAGAATAATCCAAAGTCAGGCCGCCAACTTGTAGCCAGTAGCGCTCGGCACGTTCGGGATCTTGCTCGAACATTTCACGCATATGTTGTTCTTTGGTTTCGTCAAAATGTATCCATAATTTTGACCAAGCTGGTAAATCGTAAAGCTGTTTCATCGGATGCTCTCCTGGATAGTGGACAGTTTTGTTGAGAAAACGGCCGTGAGGTCGTCTGAAACGGGAACGGGGTGGTTTCCGTTTTTTGAGGTTTCAGACGGCCTTGATGTGGGTTGGGGCCGTCTGAATATATCAGTGAAGAATCAATCTTTATCGTATTCGATGTGTTTGTTATGTATGCTTTTTTTACTTTTTTGCAGTTGAATGCTGGCAGTGTCGCCCAAGCGTAAAGCCAAGCCAATGGCAAGAATGTCGATAACGGCCAGCTGCAGAAGACGGGACACCATAGGCGTATAAAGCTCGGCATTTTCCTGAGTGGCAATGCTCAATACGCAGTCGGCCATTTGGGCCAACGGCGAATCATTGCGGGTCAGCGCGATAACGGCTGCGCCGTTTTCTTTGGCGATACTGGCTGCATCCAACAATTCGATAGATGAGCCGGTATTGGAAATCGCCACCAACACATCCTGCTCGGTCAATACGGAAGCCGCCATCAACTGGGTATGCGTATCGACATAGGCAACGGTGGACATACCGAAGCGGAAGAATTTGTGTTGCGCGTCTTGGGCAACGATGCCGGAGTTGCCGACACCATAAAACTCAACGCGTCGTGCGTGCTTCAGAATGGCAATCGCGTTTTCCAGCTCGGACTCTTTCAAGAAGCGGCGCTCGCCCAAGAGGGAGGCTGCGGCATTGCCCAAGACTTTTTCAACCACGCTGCTCATATTGTCATCAGCGTTCAATTCTTCATGAACGTAAGGCATGCCTTCATGACCGATGCTGGCAGACAAAGCGAGTTTGAACTCAGGCAAGCCTTTGTAACCCAAGCTACGGCAGAAACGGATTACAGTCGGCTGACTAACGGAAGCACGCTCGGCGATTTCCGCCACAGCGGCATGAACGAACCATTTCGGCTCGGCCAGCGCAGATTCGGCAACTTTGCGTTCTGCACCGGAGAGATTGGACAATGATTCGCTGATTTTGCTTAACATATACTCTACCCTTTGATTCTTTGACGTTCAGGACAAGGTACATTTTCGTACCCTGCCCTGCACCGCCGTTTGTGTGTTTAAACGTTATTTAAATGATTGTCTAATGCGGCCGCCGCGCCGACGATGCCCGGAAATTCGCTCAATACGATATACACGGGGATGGCGGCAAGATAAGCTTCAAAGCGGCCTTTATTTTCAAAGCGGCTGCGGAATGGAGACGTTTTAAAGTAATCTAACACGCGCGGGATAATCCCGCCGCACAAATACACGCCGCCGCGCGCGCCCAAAGTCAAAGCCAAATTGGAAGCGACCGTACCCAGCATGGCGCAGAAAATATCCAAAGTCTGACGGCAAATAGGCGATGTTCCGCTCAATGCCTTATCGGTGATTTCAGAAGGCTTCAGACGGCATTGTTTGATGTTGTCACGTTTGGCCAATGCTTCGTAAATCAGACTCAAACCTGCGCCACTCAAGAAACGCTCGGCAGAAACATGGCCGTATTTGTTTTTAGCGTATTGCCAAATCAACACTTCCATATCGTCAAACGGCGGGAAGCTGGTATGGCCGCCCTCACCTGCCAACGCCACCCAGCCGGCAGCGCTGTGCACCAAACCGCTGACACCCAAACCTGTACCCGGGCCGATGACGGCTTTAGGCGCAAATTCGATCGGTTTTTGACCGCCGATTTGTATCAAGTCTTTCTTATCGGTTTGTGTTACCGCCAAAGCCTGGGCGGTAAAGTCGTTCAACAGAATCAACGTTTCAAAACCCAAAGCCTGACGGGTGGTTTCGATGGAGAATGCCCAGTGGTGGTTGGTCATCTGCACCCAGTCACCCAAAATCGGATTGGCAATCGCAAAGGCGGCGTGCAAAACTTTCGGGCTGCCTGCGCGTTCCAAATAACTTTTGGCGGCATCGATGATAGTGTCGTAATCCTTGCAAGGCAAGACTTCAGCCTTTTCAATGACCCGTGGTGCAGTTTCAAGTGCAAAACGGGCATTCGTACCGCCGATATCGGCGACCAAACGAGGATAAGCTTCAGTGTGCATAGTAGACATGGCAGTTAATTCCTTGGTGATTGAGAATCAGACTGGTCGGATATTCGGTATCGGCCCTTGCAGCAGCCTTGTCAAATACCGCTTTTTTCTCTGCGCCTTGAATGGCCAAAAATACATTCGGCGTTTTGGCAATCGCACCCAAAGTCATGCTTACACGCTCATGTGGCGCGGTAACCGGCGTAGTATGAATCAATGTCGGGTCATTGGCTTCATTGATCGCGGCCTGTAATTGAGGCGCTTGAGGGAACAACGACGCCGTATGCCCGTCTGAACCCATGCCCAACACCAGCACGTCAGGTTGCTTGTAATGTTTCAATGCATAAGCAACAACAACTTCAGGTTGTAATTCAGTTTCAGACTTTCCGTCTTCAACAACAGGAATCCATGTGGCAACGGCCGCGTTATTTTTGAGCAGATATTCGCGTACCAAGCCTGTATTGCTGTCGGCATGCGTGGTCGGAACGATACGCTCGTCCACCAAAGTAATGCCGACATTTTGCCAATTTAAATCTTTTTGCGACAAAGCCTCGAAAAACGCAATCGGCGAACGACCGCCGGAAACGGCCAAAACTGCATGGCCTTTCTCATTCAGCGCGGCTTGCAATGCCGCGGCAACGGCATCAGCCAAAGCTTGCGCGGCAGTTGCAGCTTTTTCTTGTTCGTGCCAAACAAACATGTTTCGTCCTTTCATGGTTTCAGACGGCCTTTTGTTGGAAAACAAGGCCGTCTGAAAGAAATATTATTGCTCTTCGTGCCACTTGTTGCCGTCACGGGCCAACAGCGCGCGCGCAGCTTCAGGACCCCAAGAATGGGCTTCGTAAGCATGTGGAGGCGTTGTATTGTTCGCCCAGTTTTCCAAAATCGGCATCACATATTCCCAAGCGGCTTCGAGTTCGTCACGACGGTTGAACAAAGCGAGTTTGCCGTTAATCACATCCAGCAGCAGGCGCTCATAAGCCTCGGCACGGCGACCCTCTACGGCTGTGCCCAAGTCCACGCCAATCGGTGTCACTTCGACTTTGTTGCCTGCACCCGGGGTTTTTACTTGCGTGTAAAGGCGGACTGATTCGGTCGGTTGTAGTTCAATAACCAAACGATTCGGCGCAGGTTGGCTGTTGTCAAAAATATGGTTTTGCAGCGGACGGAAATTCAACACGATTTCCGCTACTTTGCCTGCCATGCGTTTGCCGGTACGCAGGTAGAAAGGTACGCCTTTCCAACGTTCGTTTTCGATTTCGGCCTTGATGGCGACATAGGTTTCAGTGAAACTGTCTTTCGGTACATCGACTTCTTCCAGATAGCCGTTCATGCCGTTTGCTGCAACATATTGGCCGCGAATAACATTTTCGTTGACGGATTCGATGGTCAGCGGTTTCAGCGATTTGATGACTTTCACTTTCTCGTCGCGTACGGCATCCGCATCCAAGCTCGCCGGTGCTTCCATCGCAGTCATACAAAGCATTTGCATCAAGTGGTTTTGCACCATGTCGCGCAGCGCGCCGGTAATGTCGTAGAACTCGCCGCGTTCTTCCACGCCGAGCTGTTCGGCGATGGTCAGTTGTACGCTTTCGATGTATTTGTTGTTCCACAACGGCTCGAACATCACGTTGGCAAAACGCAGCGCCAGTAGGTTTTGCAGGCTTTCTTTACCCAAGTAATGGTCGATGCGGTAGATTTGTTCTTCTTTGAAATAACGGGCCACATCTGTATTGATTTGTTGGGAAGAAACCAGGTCCGTACCCAACGGTTTTTCCAAAACCACGCGCACGTTATCGGCATTCAAACCGATTTCGGCAAGGTTTTCACAGGCTTGCGCAAAGAATTTCGGCGCAGTTGAGAGGTAGATCACGACATTTTCAGTATTCTTGCGTGCTTTTACCAAGTCGCCCAAGGCAATGAAATCGCCTTTCTTTGTCACATCGACTTTTAAATACTCGAGACGTTGGATAAACGATGCCCACGCTTCATCTGAGAAGTTTTGTTTGACATGGATTTTAGAATTCGTTTCCACTTTGGCCAAAAAGCCGGCGGTATCCAATTCGCTGCGGCTTACGCCCAAAATACGACCTTCGGGATGAAGCAAACCGGCTACATGCGCCTGATACAGGCAAGGCAAAAGTTTCCGCATTGCCAAATCGCCGGTCGCGCCAAACAACACCAAATCAAAATTTGTCTGTGTACTCATCGTTTCATCTCTCGCTGAGGAAGCTTGCTTCAAAACTTTTGGACTGTCGTCATCCATAAAAATCAATTAAAATCAAAAGCCTTTAAGCAATAAGCAGTAAAAAACCAATCGCCTGCACCAAAATTTCAAACAAGCGGGCTAGTGAGTAGTAATACTACACATGGCTACAGATTTTGTCTATTCTCATTTTTACAAATTGTTTGATTTAACATAAAAGTTTGATGACTTTTGCAGCCTGCCATTTTACGAATTGACCATACCTCGATTTAAATCAAATTTCTTCCACTTAGCGAATTATTTTGTAACAAAATTACAGAATTTGTACTATAATACGCAGACGCTTCGAAGAGAAATCTTCAACATTTCAGACGGTACTCATTATTTATTCCCACAGCTCCAGGCCGTCTGAAAAAACACCCAATACAAAAATCAGAAACGCGCAAACAAAATCCCTATCATATCGTTTTGCCAGGAGACAGCACATGAACCCCACTCCTATTCACCCTAAACTCGCCGAGATTACCGAGCGCATCATCGAGCGCAGCCGCCCGACGCGTGAAAAATATCTGGCGAAAATCCGTAGTGCCAAACAGATGGGACGCTTAGAGCGCAACCAACTCGGCTGCAGCAATTTGGCTCACGGCTATGCCGCCATGCCCAAAAGCATCAAAATCGAAATGCTTCAGGAAACCGTCCCCAACTTAGGCATCATCACTGCCTACAATGACATGGTTTCCGCACACCAGCCGTTTAAAGACTTCCCTGACCAAATCAAAGACGAAGCACAGAAAAACGGCGCGACCGCCCAAGTTGCCGGCGGCACGCCTGCTATGTGCGACGGTATTACCCAAGGCTATGCCGGTATGGAATTGTCGCTGTTCTCCCGCGACGTAATTGCCATGAGTACCGCCATCGGTCTGTCTCATCAAATGTTTGACGGCAGCCTGTTTATGGGCGTGTGCGACAAAATCGTTCCCGGCTTGATGATCGGCGCTTTGTCTTTCGGCCATATTCCGGGCATCTTCGTTCCAGCAGGCCCGATGTCCAGCGGTATCGGTAATAAAGAAAAAGCCCGTACCCGCCAGCTTTTCGCCGAAGGCAAAGTTGGCCGCGATGCCTTACTTGAAAGCGAAATGGGCTCTTACCACAGCCCGGGTACTTGTACCTTCTACGGTACCGCCAACTCCAACCAAATGATGATGGAAATGATGGGCGTGCACCTGCCTGCCGCTGCCTTCGTCCACCCATACACCGACCTGCGCGAAGCCCTGACCCGCTACGCAGCCGGACATCTCGCACGCGGCATCAAAAACGGCACCATCAAACCATTGGGCGAAATGTTGACCGAGAAATCCTTCATTAACGCCCTAATCGGCCTGATGGCAACCGGCGGCTCGACCAACCACACCATGCACCTCGTTGCCATGGCGCGTGCCGCAGGCGTAATTTTGAACTGGGACGACTTCGACGAAATTTCCTCCATCATCCCATTGCTGATTCGTGTGTATCCAAACGGCAAAGCCGACGTGAACCACTTTACCGCAGCCGGCGGCCTGCCTTTCGTCATCCGCGAATTGTTGGACGCAGGCCTGTTGCACGACGATGTCGATACCGTTGTCGGACACGGTATGCGCCACTACACCAAAGAGCCTTTCCTCATCGACGGCAAACTCGAATGGCGCGAAGCCCCTGAAACCAGCGGCAACGACGACATCCTGCGCAAAGCCGACAATCCGTTCTCCCCAGACGGCGGTTTGCGCCTGATGAAAGGCAACATCGGTCGCGGCGTGATTAAAGTATCCGCCGTGCGCGAAGGCTGCCGCATTATTGAAGCTCCAGCCATCGTATTCAACGACCAACGCGAAGTGTTGGCTGCGTTTGAACGCGGAGAGTTGGAACGCGATTTTGTCTGCGTTGTCCGCTACCAAGGCCCGCGCGCCAACGGTATGCCCGAATTGCACAAACTGACCCCGCCTTTGGGCATCCTGCAAGACCGCGGCTTCAAAGTGGCACTGCTGACCGACGGCCGTATGTCCGGCGCATCCGGCAAAGTTCCGGCCTCTATCCACATGACGCCTGAAGCCCTGATGGGCGGCAACATTGCTAAAATCCGTACCGGCGACCTGATCCGCTTTGACTCCGTTAGCGGCGAACTCAACGTCCTAATCAACGAAGCCGAATGGAACGCCCGCGAAGTCGAACGCATCGACTTGAGCGCGAACCAACAAGGTTGCGGCCGCGAACTTTTCGCCAACTTCCGCAGCATGACCAGCAGCGCAGAAACCGGCGCCATGAGCTTCGGCGGCGAATTTGCCTAAACCCTTTTCAGACGGCCTTTTAAAACAATCAGGCCGTCTGAAACCATGTTAACGAACCTATTACGATACAGTCCCCAACGGAGACCTAAAATGTCCAAACTGACCCCACGCGAAATCCTGACCGCCGGCGCAGTTGTACCGGTAATGGCGATTGACGACTTGAGTACTGCCGTCGATTTATCCCACGCCCTTGTCGAAGGCGGCATCCCCACCCTCGAAATCACCCTGCGCACCCCTGTCGGCCTCGACGCCATCCGCCTGATTGCCAAAGAAGTGCCCAACGCCATCGTCGGCGCGGGTACGGTAACCAATCCCGAACAGCTCAAAGCCGTTGAAGACGCAGGTGCGGTTTTCGCCATCAGCCCGGGTTTGCACGAATCCCTCGCCAAAGCCAGCCACAACAGCGGCATTCCCCTGATTCCCGGCGTTGCCACTCCGGGTGAAGTCCAACTGGCTTTAGAACACGGCATCGACACCCTCAAACTCTTCCCTGCCGAAGTCGTTGGTGGCAAAGCCATGCTCAAGGCACTCTACGGCCCTTATGCCGACGTACGCTTCTGCCCGACCGGCGGCATCAGCCTGGCAACTGCCCCCGAGTACTTGGCGCTGCCTAATGTCTTGTGCGTCGGCGGCTCATGGCTGACTCCAAAAGAAGCCATCAAAAACAAAGACTGGGATACCATCACCCGTCTGGCTCGCGAAGCTGCCGCTTTGAAACCAAAAGCCTAATCAGGTTATTAAGTTAAAAGAGCAAAGGCCGTCTGAATATGATTTCAGACGGCCTTTTTATATCAATTAAGCCAACACTTTCCGTACCGCTTCCACACCCCAATACAAAGCCTCTTCAAATACCGAATAGCTGCTTAAATCACTGTGCGCAAATAATAATCCAGTATTTCGGTTTCTGATTTTTAATAAAGCCTCATCGCTTAAATACCCGGGTTTCGGCACGCTCATGCCATGCCCGCGAACGGTAATGTCAACATGGGAAACGTGCCGCCAAAAGCCTTCGCCGTAAGCGGTAAGCAGATCTTGGGCGGCAAGCTGGAGCAGCTCTTCATCGCTTGCGTCAAGCAGCTGGCGGCGGACGGCTTGTGGCGTATCGTGGTTGAGCGCGGCGTAGGTGGTAAAAATCGTACGTTCAGGACGGGCAACCCGAATAAGCTGATTGGTCGCAACAACATAGCCCAGCCCTTGGCTACCGTAAACCACATTGTCCCACGCAAGTTCGCTGTTGTTTTTTTCTTTCGGGAAACTGTGCAGTTCAAAATTGGAAACCAGCCATGGCGCGTATTCTGGGATGTCCAGACCAAATTGTTCGGGAAATTCAATAATACGGGCGGCAACCATCAGCGGCATGGCGGAGATAACGTGTTGCGCGGTGACGGCAACGGTTTCCCCTTTTGCATTATCACGCAGCCACACTTCAATCCGGCCGTCTGAAAGCGGTTTGATTTTGACGGCAGAAGCATTAACCGAAACAGGCTTCTCCACACGGATACGGTTTTCAGACGGCCATTGCCAGCCTTCCTGCAAACCGGCATGACGGCGCAGGTTTTCAGAAAGATGTGCCAAACCTTCGGGCCAAGTGAGGACGGTTTCCGCGCTGTTGCGGGCGGCAAAATAATGCAGTCCGGCAAAGGCAGACACTTGCCCAATGCCTTGTCCGTAATCGTCGCGGCAACAATAATCGAGATACCACAAAAGCTCGGGCGAGTGGTAACCTTCTTGCTCAAGCCATTGTTTGAACGTCAAGCTATCAAGTTTGCGCCATGTTTCATCTACCGATGACAGCGCAATCGGAATGGCAAAAATTTTCTTACCGTCATTGCCATAAGCCTGTTTCAGACGGCCTATCAAACCAAAAAACCGTTTGGAATCCGCATCTTCTTTCGGCAATAAATGTTCCACCCATTTATCCTGATATAAGAGGCGCGATTCGGGCGCATAAACCAAATCGGTTTCCCTAAAGCTGCCGTCCGATTGCAAGATACCAAAATCCGCCAACATCTCGCGCACATACACGCTTTCTTTCGACGGCAAAGCCAAATAATGCGCACCGCTCGGCGCTTTCAGGCCATCTGAAGACGTATAGGCGGCATTGTTGCCATTGCGTTCAAACCCTTCTGCCAACAATACATCGCGGTGATTATGCTTCGCCAAATACCACAACGCCCCCAAACCAGCCGCACCGCCGCCGAGTATCAACGTATTGCATTCATAACGACGAGCCGGCGCTTGCAACAATTCTCCATCGCGCAACAAATGCCCCAACGGCAAGCCAACACGGTTAATAGAAACCGGCGGTTTGCGGTTGAGGTACTTATAAGTCTGCCAAGAGAAAGCAGAGGAGGCACCAAGCGCGGCGGTATAGCTGAGAAATTGACGGCGGGTTAACATGTTTTATAAAAAGGTCGTCTGAAAAAATAAAAGTAAAACGGTACAACGAGGTTAAGCAGGTCTCGCGTTATTTATGCCCTGCCGAATAACCATGATAGGAGCTGCCGGAATGCGATGAGTCACTGTCTTCCGCTTTGACATAGTTGAACAAGACGGTAAGAAAAATGATGAAAGCAAAGAAAATAATCGTCCCTCCCCGTTCTTCTTCATAATCACGATCGTTTTTATATCTGTCAGAAACCCATATCCATACCAACGCACACAGACTAACCACTATACCGACAGGACTACGTAGATGCGGCGACAGCCAGGCCGGAAGGTTGACGATGATAAGAATCAGCATAGCAATGATACGGGCTACATTATCTCTACTCCCAATATTTCTATTGTCGCCCTTCAGCCAGTAAGAGAGCATCTCCTTAGTATCAAAAGACAGGCCGAATGCCTTTCTCATTTGACGGTAAGACACAGGACTGCTTTTACTCCAGACTATTTCATCCTTGCTCTGCTCAGAACACAGAATGACATTCCGGCCATAACTTTTCTTGCCGCTATATTCCTTGTAATGAAATAAATCGCCTTGTTTGACTTTCCAATAAAAAGCACCAGCCGCTGCCTCGACCTGCCCGCGGTAATGATCAATCAACATTTCACCGACAGGATTGCCACTTGAATCAAAGTCCGGCCATGTGTGTAAGGTTTCTGACAGCCGCCAGCGTTTTCCAGACTCAATCAGCCAGGCAAACCCTTGTTGCGTGTTATAAAGCAGATATTCCGTCCAGTATTCGGACTGATTTTGGTTATAGGACGATATTTCGGCAAATCTTACAGCCCCGATAATCAGATATTCTGTATCGTTCAGACGGCCTTTCGTACCAATGGAAAGTGTGAACAGATTTTCTTGTTCTTCCCTTTGGGCATTTGCCTCCATCAACGCAACAGTATCTTTTGTCGTGCTCAAACTGCTGCTGCAAGACTGACATAAAAGGAAAGAAGTAACACCACTTGGCCAATGGACAGGAGCGCCGCAATGAGGACAGTTTTCAGAAAGAATCTCTCCTTTCAGACGGCCTGCACTTTCACGGATTTCATCATCACTGCGCTTATTTTCCAGCTTCAAACTGTCCAAACTGACTATGTGTCCGAAGTAGGAGTCCATTGGAAAAGTCGAATAATCCAAGGTCAAAAACAAATTGCCCCGTCGCCAGTCGCAAACCTCGCCTGTCGCTTGATTCCCAGATAAATTGAACGGCAATTCGCCTTGCGCATCGGTATTACGGTAATGTATGGTACGGACGTCTGACGCAATAAAGGTTTGTCCATTAAAGACCAACGAACTGGAGCCGGCTTTCACCGACTTAAAATTTTTCGGCCCCCGTCTCCTCTTCTGGGAAAGCAAACAAGTCATCGCATATAAATCGCCAACCTCGGAAAGCCAGCCGGTCCGCCCGTCATCAAACAAGACATACCATTCATTCCATGCGCCGACATCGTAATGCACCTGCAATCGCCCAATCAGCGTAAATTTCCGATCATCAAAAACGCCTCGCGTTCCAATCTGCAACGGACTGAAATCTTCCAGCAACGCAGAATCACGCCCTGAATTGGCAACAAAATATCCGCTCCTCCCTTTACCGATTCTAGCAACCAGCATACTGTGACAATGGCCACACACCAGCGTCACGGCAGTAGCGGAATACGCCTCCACAGGCGCACCACAGCTTGGGCAATCGGTTTTAAAAAAAGGCGTTTTTTCCATATAACGTCAATATTTCAGTTTAATCAGCACAAGGTTTAAGGCCGTCTGAAAACGGATTGAATATGCTTTCAGACGGCCTGACAGATTTTATTGTTCAACCGATGGTTGTATATCGTCCAGTATACCTTCGCCACGTTGCACAACCGTCCAAACAGCCCTTTCTGCCGCCAACTCCCTGCACAAGATTTCCTTCACTTTTTCCAATTTCATACCGCCGCAGATAAATGCGTCTATAGCGGCGAAGCGGTGTTCAGGCCAAGTGTGGATGCTGATATGGGACTCGGCGAGCAGTAAAACGCCGGTTACGCCGCCTGCCCCACCGAAGGTATGGAAATGTTCAGTCAATATGGTGGCTTCTGCAGCCTGTGCAGCAGCTACCAAAGCGGTTTTCAGACGGCCTTCATCTTTTAAAATGGCTTCATCGCAACCGTATAAGTCCAATAGGCCATGATTACCGGGCATGTGGGTCATTTATGGCCTCCGGAATAACCGCTGCCGCCATAATAGCCGCCGGAGTGCATACGCGAGCCGTCGGAATCGGAAGAGCCGTAGCTGATGATCATGGAGATGACGATGATGATGGTGCTGAAAATGATGTAAGTAATTCTCGACATGTTAATCCTCGTCCTCGTCTTTTTTGCCCATGGTCCACAACAACCAGCATCCTATAAAGATGACGGTAAGCGCAGCAGAACTGTCGCCGGTCAGAAACGCAGGGAGATTGACGACAACCAGGATGGCAGTCATTATGATTCTTAATGATTTATCAATGCCGTCCACCGCCATGTTTGCAGTGTAATGCGGAGCTTGGCTGGTCAGATTAAACGCGTCTGCAATTTCCCGATAAGCAATTGGGGCACTTCTAGTCCATGCCATTTCGTGACTGTTTAGTTCGGAGCCAATCTTACGGCTTTGTCCGTCTCGGTAATCGCTGTAATAGTTCAAATCACCGTTTCGGACACGCCAATAAAACGCTCCGCTGGCAACCCTGACCCGTCCACCATAGTCATAAAGTTTGCCATAGCCTTGCGGTTGGCGGTTGCGGTCGAGGCGCGGCCAATCATTCAAGGTTTCGGAAATATTCCAACCTTCATCAGCTTCAACCAACCATAAGAAACCCTGAGTTGGGTTGTAAAGCAGATACTCTGTCCACTGCCCTTCCGGTGCCAATGTATGTTTGGCACCTTTGAACAAGTTATCAAATGTTTCCTGCGCATCTGTTTCTAAATATCGGATTGCGCCGATAACATGAAATTCTTTATTTTTCAGACGGCCTGTCGAGCCGACAGGCAAAGTAAACATCGTATTTTGCGACAAACGCAGATCATTGGCGGTAATAAGCTCCGCCTTATCCTTGCCAACTGCCAATTCGCTGCCGCAACTTTGACAGTTCAGATGGGAAGTCAGCCCGTTTACCCAATGAATGGATGAGCCGCAGTTAGGACAGTTTTCTGAAGTAATACTGCCTTTCAGACGGCCTGCGCTTTCTTTAATTTCATCTTCGTGGCGCGTGTTTTCCAGCTTCAAATCATCCAGGTTTACCATCCGCCCGAAGAAGGCTTCGGGTGTTTTGCCGCTGTAATCAAGCGTGATGAAAAGGTTTTCGCAACGCCAGTCGGAAACCCGATTTTCTGTATCCTCTTTCAAAACAAACGGCAATTCGCCCTGCGCAGCCGCGCGTTTCAAGCTGATTTTGCGGACATCGGAGGCAATATAGTGCTTATCTTGAAAAGTCAGCTCGCTAAATCCGGCTCGCGTGTCTTCAAATTTCGGCGGATTATCGATTTCGACCGGCATGGTCATTACATACAAATCGCCCGCCTCAGAAAGCCAACCGGCTCTGCCGTCGTCAAACAGCGCATACCATTCATTCCACGCACCATCATCGTATTGCACCTGAAGCCGTCCGACCAAGGTAAAGCGTTGAGCGACAAATGTGCCGCTGGTGCCGATTTGCAGCGGACTAAAATCTTCCAGCAATGCGGAATCGCGGCCGGAGTCGACAACGCCGTTATCTTGCCGCACCAGCATGCTGTTGCAATAGCCGCACACCAGCATCACGGCAGAAGCAGAATGCGCTTCGACAGGTGCGCCGCAGCTTGGGCAGTCGGTTTTGAAGAAAGGAGTTTGAGACATGGGTTTGCTTTTTTAGAATAAGTTGGGATGTTTCAGACGGCCTTAACGTTTTTAAAGTCGGACAGGCTTAATCAAATCATTTGAAAGGCCGTCTGAAACCTTTTCACAGAAGCAGCTCAACGCTTCTTTTGAATGATATTTTTCAGACGGCCTTCAATTGATTAACCAATCAACTGTTTCAACACTTCAGCCTTGGCTTTATCAAAATCTTCTTGCGAAATCAAACCGCCATCCAGCAAAGACTTGAGTTTCACCAATTTCGCCTGTGGATCTTCGGCAACCGGCTGAGCATTTTGCTGAGCCTGTTGCGCATTCGGCTGCATCATGCCTGACATGGCACCCGCCATCGCCTGACCAATACCGGCACCCACGCCCAAACCTGCACCGATTCCGGCAAGTCCGCCTTCATTTTGTGCCGCAAGCGGGATAGATTCGGCGGTTTGATATTGGGTGTAACGTCCCAAATCGCCGATAACACTCATCGAAATTTTCTTATCCAACGCAGCCTGAATAGACGCAGGCAAGGTAATGCTTTCAACAGTGAAGTTTTCCAGCGCCAAACCCAGCTTGGCAAATTCCGCGCCAAGCAATTCGCCGATTTTTTGCGACAGCAAAACTTGGTTCGCCGCCATATCCAAGAACGGGATACCGGAGCTGCCAAATGCGGCCGCCAATTGGGTGACTGCAATATTGCGCAGTTGGTTTTCCAAGTCTACACCGCTGTATTGAGCCGCCACGCCGCTAACTTCTTTGAAGAATTTTGCCGGATCGCTGATGCGGTAAGAATACATACCGAACGAACGCAGTTGCACCGCGCCAAACTCGGCATCACGCACGGTAACAGGTTGGGATGTACCCCATTTACGTGCGAGCTGTTGTTTGGTATTGAAAAAGTAAACATCCGATTTAAAAGGGGATTCAAAAAGCTTGTCCCAGTTTTTCAAGTTAGTCAGCACTGGCAGCGTTTGCGTATTGAGCGTGTAACGCCCCGGACCGAACACGTCGGCGGTTACGCCTTCATCGACAAACATCGCCATCTGCGCCTCACGCACAGTCAGGCTTGCACCGTTTTGGATCTCCTCATCGGCAATCGGAAAACGCCACATCAGCAGGCTGTCGTCGGGATTCGGCCATTGAATGACGTCGATAAACTGTTTCTTGATAAAGTTGAACATTTCAACTCCTTATAAAATAAATCAGGATACAAAATTCAAGGTATGGATACTCAAGTCAAGCAAGCAGCGTTCAAAATGCCAATCGAGATGGACACTGCACCAAACAACGCGCCGACGGCAACATTGTTGCCGATGAGTTCTGCGGTAGCGCCTTTAATCATCATTGTCGCAGCGAAATAGACAAAAATCTGAATTACGGCTGCGGCAAGGGCCCACAGGATAAAATCGATGAAGCTGACGCTGTGGGCAATACTTGAAGCCAGTGTCAGACAAAAACCGACCAACGCGCCGCCAAATGATAAGGCGCAGGCAAGGTTGCCGTTTTTAATCAGGCGCAATTCTTCAACGGGTGTAATCCGCAGATATACGGCAGCAAAAACAACGGTCATGGCGATGCCTGCCAACATGTATTGCAGGTAGAGCAGATATTGGGACAGAGAAATACTCACGATAAGATTCCTTGGTTTGCAATAAAGTGATTATGCCATATTTTTGAAGATAAACCCTTCGGAAAATATGGCATTTTTAGAAGCACTTCAGGCCGTCTGAAACGGTCTGATTTTTAATTCATGTTTTATTGTGATAATTGTTGACGATTTTTGTATGTTTATGTAACTATTGCGCACCGCTATTTATTAGAGCAAAGAGGAAAATATGAGCATACTCGCCGCCATCCGCCCTAAAGAGCCTTTGCGCCATCTGCGCTGGTTTGACATGCTGATTGTGACCGCTATCCTGTTCGGTCAATTTGCCTACCGTTCTACCCAACTTTATATCGCCAGCCTGATGCCGCAAGTGGAAACAGCCGCAGTTGCCGAAGAAGTGCGCGATACTGCGGTAACCGGCGTAGCTTATTCTGAAAACATGAGCCTGCAGTTGACGCTGCTTGCTATTGCTCTGATTTACCTCGTTATCCGCCGTTTCGACTTTAAGCAGCTGCCGATTCGCTTTAATTTAGGCGTATTGTTTTGGACGCCTGTGATTTTTATCCTGATGGGTCTAACTGCCGATGCGGTAACTTCGTTAAGCGGCGGCTACAATTATTTCACCACTGAAATCTTCCAATACATCAAACCATTATCCATTTTTGACAAATTCGCCGCCCTTGCGCCGATGGCCATCCTCTACGGCCTTTTAAACGGCTTTTATGAGGAATTCTGTTTCCTCGGTCTTTTAACCTGCGTGGAAGACAAATACAAATGGCAGGCATTGGCCTATTCGACCTTGGTGCGCATCTCCTTCCATACTTATCAAGGCATGCTTTGGGCGACCGTCATCGGCGTTGTTTTCGGCTTGATGTACTACTTCTTCTACAAATACAAAGTCAAAAATCTGCTGCCGTTTTTCCTGATTCACGCCTTGGCAGATATCTTCGGCTCCGGCTTCATCTATTTGATTTGCGCTTAATGGCAACGATTGGATGAATAAACAAGGCCGTCTGAAACATCATTTTTCAGACGGCCTTTTATCATCTATCGGCTTACTTAATCAAAGTAATTGCCACATCTGCATCTTCGGTTGCAACAGCCTCAATCACTGCATCTCCGCCAAACCGCAACACCGAGCCTGCGCCGACCGTATGTTTTTCCTTCTGATTCAAGGTTACGTCAAAGCTCCCTTTTCCAACGGCAAAAATCAGCGTTTTAAAACCCGGATGATCATGCGGCTTAATCTGCTCCCCTTTTTTCATATCTTTCTTAACGACCATGTAATTTTCGCCGCTGAAAATCTTACCATTTTCAGAAGAAACCTCTCCCAAGGGAGCGGCAGAAACGGCAACGGAAAACAAAGCAGACAGCAATACGGCAGAAATATTGACAACTTTCATGACAAGCCTTTCTTGAAAATAGGGCTTTCATTCTACAAAAAACCACTATATTGTTCAATAATAATTCTCATTTCTTAATCTAAAGACCATCTGAACTCCAACGATATTTTTCAGACGGCCTGATTGGCCTGTATAATATTCTCTTATTAATAAAATCGCTTTACACACCCATCAAATGGAAACCGTCAGAAAAGATCCGCTCGGCTCGGCATGGATGGTTATTGCCGCGCTCGGCTTTACCGTCATGAACCTCTCCATCAAAGCCGCCTCAACGCAATTCGGCTTTTCCAGCGGCGAGCTGGTCTTTTGGCGCATGCTGGTCTCCACCCTGTTCTTAGGCATCATGGCCAAAGCGCAAGGCAACACGTTTTCCACGCCGCATTGGAAAACCCATCTCAACCGTAGCGTCATCGGCACGCTTGCCATGATGTGCACGTTTTATTCCGTCATGCACCTGCCGCTGGCAACAGGCGTCACGCTCAACTACACGTCCTCCATCTGGCTGGCCATCTTTTCATTTTTCATTTTAAAAGAAAGAATTACGCTTTATACCCAAGCCATTTTGGTTATGGGCTTTATCGGCGTTATCCTGTTGCTCAACCCATCTTTTCAAGGAGGACAAGAATTTGCCGCGCTGGTCAGTTTGGCAGGCGGCGCCATGTCTGGCTGGGCATATTTGCAGGTGCGCGAACTCTCGCTTTTGGGCGAACCGGGCTGGCGCGTGGTGTTTTATTTGTCGCTTACCGGCCTGATTATGGGCGCAGTCTGGAGCACCATCACAGGCTGGCATCCGCTGACCGTGTCTTCCCTGCCCTATCTGGCCGGCATCGGCATCTCTGCCATGATTGCACAATTGGCCATGACCCGCGCCTACAAGGTCGGCAAGAAATTCACCGTTGCCTCGCTTTCCTACCTGACCGTCGTTTTCTCCGCCCTATCCGGCGTACTGCTTTTCGGCGATAAAATCACTTGGCAGGAAGCCGCCGGCATGGTTATCATTGTTGCAGGCGGCGTGTTCAGCAGCTTTACTCCGGCCTCAATCAAAAAATTTCTGATGAAGCAATAATTTAACAAGGAGAACACCATGATTTCCATCCGCGAACAATCTTACGGCTTAAATGTAGCGCTGTACAACGAGTTCACTTTGGACGATTTCCGCCAATTGGAAGAAGCCTTGTTGGCCGCAAAACAAAAAGTCCATCTGCCCGATATCCTTTTGGATTTGTCCATGCTGAAAGACTTCACCATCGATATGGCCGTCGAGCAAATTAAATTCCTCAACCAACACGAAACCGACTTCGGCCGCGTTGCCGTCATTACCGACGACATCTGGATCAAACTCGGCGCGCGCCTTTCCAGCCTCTTGACCAACCAACATCCCAAATATTTCAGCGACGCTGCCGAAGCACAGGCTTGGTTGTTGGCAAGCAATTTGAAATAAAGACAAGGCCGTCTGAACGCATTATCTGAGCAAATTCAAAACCGCTTAGGCTCAAAATCAACGGTATTACAATATTTTTCAAAGCATAAAAAGGCCGTCTGAAACCTTGCAACCTGCAAAGTTTCAGACGGCCTTTCATTGTTTTTATTCAAAAACTTACATCACATTCAATACTTCAATACCCAACAACTCCAAGCCTTGTTTCAGCGTGTTGCCGGTCAGCTTCGCCAGTTGCAGGCGGCTGTTGCGGGTTGCGCCTTCTGATTTCAAAATCGGGCAGGCTTCGTAGAAGCGGCTGAACAGAGTGGCAATTTGATAGAGGTAGGCGGCGAGATAGTGCGGATACGCAGTATCTGCCACGCTTTGCAGTACGTCCTCAAATTTCAACAGCTCGGCGGCCAGTTGTTTTTCCAAAGGTTCGGTCAAAACGGTTGGCGCGGTTGCGTCCCATTCGCCTGCTTTGCGGAACACGCTTTGTACGCGTGTGTAGGCGTATTGCAGGTAAGGGGCGGTATTGCCTTCAAACGAAAGCATGGCATCCCAATCGAACACATAATCGCTGGTGCGGTTTTTGCTCAAATCAGCATATTTGACTGCGCCGATGCCGACGGTTTTGCCGATTTTTGCCGCTTCGTCCGCACCCAATTCGGGATTTTTTTCTTTCACCAAAGCAGTGGCGCGTTCGACGGCTTCGGTCAGCAGGTCAACCAGTTTTACGGTGTCGCCGCTACGTGTTTTGAACGGTTTGCCGTCTTTGCCCATCATCGTGCCGAAGCCGATAAACTCGGCTTTTGCATTTTCCGGCAGATAGCCTGCTTTGCGGGAAGTGGTAAAGAGTTGCTCAAAGTGCAGGGCTTGGCGGTGGTCGACGACGTACAGCAGGCGGTCGGCTTTCAGACGGCCTATGCGGTAGCGCAGGCACGCCAAGTCGGTGGAAGCGTATAGGAAGCCGCCGCCTTGTTTTTGCACGATAAATGCGGCAGGTTCGCCCTCTTTGTTTTTGAACTCGTCCAAGAACACGACTTTCGCGCCGTCGTCTTCGACTGCCAGGCCTTTTTCGACCAAATCATCGACCACGGGTTGCAAATCGTCGTTGTATTTCGATTCGCCCGCCACGTCCTCAGGACGCAGTTTCAAGCCCAGCGTGTCGTAAACGGCTTGGGCGTGCGAGAGTGAAATATCGACAAACTGTTTCCACAATGCCAACACGGTTTCATCGCCGCCTTGCAGCTTCACAACGTATTCGCGCGCGGTGTCGGCAAAGGCAGGATCTTCGTCAAAGCGTACTTTGGCAGCGCGGTAAAACTGCTCCAAATCCGCCAACTCAAACGCGGCATTATCTTTTTGCTGCTCAACCAAATAAGCAACCAACATGCCGAACTGCGTACCCCAGTCGCCGACGTGGTTTTGACGGATGACGGTGTTGCCCATAAATTCCAACACGCGTGAAATGCTGTCGCCGATGATGCTGGAACGCAGGTGGCCGACGTGCATTTCCTTTGCCAAATTAGGCGAAGAATAGTCGATAACGACGGTTTGCGGTTTGTCGGTTTTCGCTATACCGAAACGCGTGTCGTTCAAGGCCGTCTGAATGTTTTGGGCAAGAAATTCGGGGCGCAGGCGCAGGTTGATAAAGCCGGGGCCGGCGACTTCTGCGCTTTCAATCACGGCGTTGCCCACCAATGCTTCGGCCACTTTTTGCGCCAACTCGCGTGGATTTTGTTTGGCTTTTTTCGCCGCACCCATCACGCCGTTGATTTGGAAATCGCCGTGTTCAGCGTTTTTGGTCGGCTGCAAAACAACGGGACTGTCGGCGATGCCTGCGGCGACAAAGGCGGCGGCGGCTTCGCGTTCGACGGTTTGGTATAAATTCATGTTGTCGGTCTCTATCAATTCAAATCAGGCGGTATTTTAAAAGAATTTCGGGCTTTAAAACAGGGCAAGCTGCAATACTTTTCCAGCGGCTTGTTATATGATTGCATTCTGATTCAACGATTTTGCTGTAAAGGCCGTCTGAAAGGAAAAGCCATGAACCCTAAAAATACGCTTTGTCTGATTGTCGATATTCAAGAACGCCTGCTGCCCGCCCTTTCCGGCGCGGACGAAATGTTGGAACGCTGCCGTCTGCTGATTCAAGGCTTGACGGCTTTGGACATCCCCTTTGCCGTAACCGAACAATATCCGAAAGGTTTGGGCAACACTGTATCCGCCGTATCGTTGCTGTTGCCCGAAGGCACGCCGGTTGTCGAGAAAACCCGATTTTCGGCATTTTTGCCCGAAATTCAGGAAATCTTACGCAAAAACGACATTAAGCACGTTATTTTAGTGGGTGCGGAAGCGCATATCTGTATGCTTCAGACGGCCTTGGATTTGAAGGTGCAAGGTTACGCCGTATCCCTGCCTTTTGAATGCACCGCCTCGCGCACGACTGCCAACCGCGACAATGGTTTGGCGCAAATGAGCCGTCAAGGCATTACCATTTCCAATGTCGAAAGTATTTTGTTCCAACTGCTCGGCGATGCCAAACATCCGGCCTGAGACCTTTGCAAAAAAGCCCTTCCTTC